>NZ_JBIWPP010000004.1:455832-548449 GCF_044768335.1 Streptomyces sp. NPDC101151
ATCTCGACCGCGAGCCTCCGCGCGGCCGGTCCTACCCGGCGGAGCCCTATCCCGAGGACGACCCCGACTGGGGCCCCTCGCGTGACCGCACCTACCGGCCCGAGCGCTATCCGGCGGACGACATGGACCGGGAGCCGCCGCCCAACCGCAGACACCCGCGGGACGACGGCTGGTCCTGGGCGGAAGAGGAACGATGACCGCCGAGGGCGAGGCCCGGACCTCCCCCGACCCGGTCGTGCCCGTGCCGGACGGGGGTCGGCACCCGCACGACCGGGCGGGGGAGCGCATCGCCGAGCGATTGCTGAGCACGGTGCGGGAGGACCTGGGGCGGGCCGACTCGAAGGCCGCCGTGCTCCTGTCGGGGACGCTCGCACTGCCCGCGTTCCTGATCGGATGGCACGGTGCCCCGGGCTGGCAGGGCCCCGCCGACGTCACGCTGGTCCTCGCGGGCCTGCTCTGGGCCGGCGCGGTGATCGCGCTGATCGGTGCTCTGATGCCGCGCACCAGCACTGTCCGCGGCCGGGACGGGGTGACGTACTTCGGTGACCTGGCCGCCGCCCGCGACCTCGAAGGGCTGACCGCCCAGGTCGCCGAGGCCGGGCTCGACCCGGCCGAATGGCTGCTCGTCCAAGCCGTGGACGTCAGCTCGATCCTGTCCGCCAAATACCGGGCCATCCGCTGGGGCATGGGCTCGCTCGCCCTGTCGGCGGCCCTGGCACTGGCCTGGGGCCTGACCCCGCGCTGACGCGTGGCCGGCCCGCACCAAGCACTCCATGCAGAAACGAACCAGGAATCAGGGGACGGCCGTGGAAAGAGTCACGGGAAGACGGCACACAGGAAGGGGCCGGGCGCGCCGCGCCCTGGTCCCGGTGCTGGCAGGCGCCGCGTTGTTCGTGTCCCTGCTGGCACCGGCCGGTCAGGATCCGGTGCCGGCGGCGCACTCCGCACCGGCGTTCCCAGCGGTCGACTACGCGGTGGCCGTGGACGAGTCCGCGAGCCTCGCAGCCGAGGACATGAAGGCCGAGAAGGCCGCCGCGGCACGGATCGCGCTAGGCGACGTGTCCTCGGACTCGCATGTCACCGTCTTCGGTTTCGCCGCCGCCGAGTCCGGCGACCAGCGCGCGGTGGACCCGGTGTGCCCGCGCACCACACTGGACGCGGCGGGCCGCGAGACGATCGGCACCTGCGTCGGCAAACTGCGCAGCCGCACGAAGAAAGAGGGCACCGGCACCGACTTCCCGAGCGCGATACGCCAGGGCGTGCACGATCTCACCGACGGCACGGACCCGTCCCGGCCCCGGGTGCTGTTCCTGCTCACCGACGGGTACATGGACGTCACCGACAGCCCCAAGTACGGGGCCCGCGAGCACCGCAAGGCCGAGGGTGAACGCCAGCTGGGCCTCGCGCTCAAGGAGGCCGCCGCCCAGAACGTGCAGATCTGGCCGCTCGGCTTCGGAGCGCAACCGCGGCTGGACGAGCTCAAGCGGATGGCCCGCGGCGGATACCAGAAGGGCTGTGTCGACCTGCCCTCCGCCGCCCCGCAACCCCACAAGGTCAAGGCGGCGGACATCGGCTCCACGCTGGAGGACATCTTCGCAGCCGCCCACTGCATGCGTCATGACGACGGGGACAGCCAACGGCCCCCCGGCACCCTGAAGGTCGGCATCTCGCCGCTCGCCACCGTGGGCAGCATCGTGGTCGACAAGGGCGACCCCCAGGTGAAGGTCACCTACTACGACCCGAGCGGCGACCGGGTCCCCACGCGCGGGTCGTACAAGAAATCCACGTTCGAGCTGGCGGGCGACACCGGTCCGGTGGAGGCGCTGAAGATCGTCGACCCGCTGCCCGGCACCTGGAAGGTGAAGGCCGAGGCCCCGGAAGGACACCGTTCCCTGCCGGTCTCCGTCAGCGTGCTGTGGCAGGGCGAGCTGCGCGGCGCCATCACCATGGACCCGCCCTCGCCGCAGGCCGGGGACAAGGTCAAGGTGACCATGCGGCTGCAGACGCGCGAGGGTTACGAGATCAAGGACCCGCGCGACTACGCGGGGCTGCGGGTGCGCAGCGAACTGACAGGTGACGGCTTCGGTCCCCGCGCGCTGGACCTCACGGACGACGGCAAGGGGGCCGACCCCGAGGCGAGCGACGGTGCCTTCACCGGCTCGGCGCGGATCCCGACGAGCGCCGACGGTGCGCTGAAGGTGAGCGCCACACTGACGGCCTCGGGGCTCAGTGCCGACACCCGCAGCGAGGCGGGCCAGGTCGCTCCCGGCCAACTGCCCGTCACCACCGCGCTCGACCTGCCCGCGGCGAGCGTCCACCCCGGCGCCACGGTCACCGGCAGCCTGGCCGTCCACAACACCAGCGACACCGCGCACACTCTGCGGCTCACCGTGGCCGATCTGCAGCCCGGGCTGCTCTCCGTCACCCCCGCCGAGATCACGGTCAAGGCCGGCGAGTCCGGCACCCGGAAGGTGAGTGTCGAGGTCGCTCCCGCGAACGTCTTCGGCGACCGCCTCGGCGACGACGGGCTGAAGCTCGCCGGCACCGTCACCGTCGTCGACACCACCGACCACGACCGGGCCCTCGTACGCGCCCCGCTCTCCGTGCGGGTGACGCCCGAGCCGGGGATCTGGGAGCAGTACTGGTGGGTGTTCGTGGTCGCTGCCGCCCTGGTCGTGCTGATCGCCCTGGTGGCCGCCACCTGGGTACGGCAGCGCCGCCGGCGCCGGGACCCGCACGGCCTGGTGCTGCGGCTGGTCTCGGAGGACGGCAGCGTCCTCAACGAGCACCGGGCGGGCCACGGCCACAAGCAGTGGTACGAGTTCGCCGTCGCCGAACCCCACCGCAGCCCGCGCATCGAACGGCGCCCCCACGGCCCGTACGCAGTCCGGCGCAGCCCCGAAGGCGGGGCGGTCCTGCGCAAGCAGGGCGGCGGCCGGACCCCGGTGCCCGCCCAGGGGCAGGTCCCCCTCACCGACACGCTCTACCTGGCCCTCGGCGGGGACGGCCATCCGCCGAAGGACGGCGACAGGTCGCGGTCCGTCTCCACCGGCCCCACGCCCGGTGCGGGCGGCAGCGGCCCCTACGTCGACTACGAGTGACGCGCCGCCGGGCGGCCACCTCACCGCCCGATCCGCCCGGCGCACCACATCGCGGCCACCGCGCCGCGCACACCACAGACGTTCCCAGCACGAACCCGCGGCCGCCCCGGCCGCGAGCGGGGAGGAAACCATGAAGATCTTCCAGCCGATGCTCTTCGTCGGCCTGGGCGGCACCGGGGGACTGGTCGGCGCCGAACTGGAACGCAGACTGCGCACCGAACTGTGCGGTCCGGACGGCATGGCGCTCAGCCGGCAGAGCGGCCACGCCGCCTTCCAACTGCCCGACTGCCTCCAGTTCGTGTACGCGGACTACAGCGAGAGCGACCTTCAGCGGCTGCCGCAGTTCAACGTGGACCGGTCGCTGCGGGCCGCGTACGCCCGCACCTCTCGCGCCACGCACAACCTGCTGCCGAACTTCGACAGTTCACCCGAAGTGACCAAGATGCTCCGGGCGAGCCTGCGCGAGGAGGTGGCCGGCTGGCTGCCGCCGATCATCGACGAGCCGGAGGTCACCCCGCTCCACAACGGCGCCGGGCAACTGCCCACCGTCGGGCGCGCCGCCCTGTTCGCCACGCTCCGCCATGGCCTCGCTCCGGTCCTGGAGCCGCTGCTCCAGGCGATCGACGCGATCGCCAAGTCGGCCGGTGAACTGAGCGAGCTGGGCGGCGGCAAGGTCAGCGGCTGCGACGTGTTCGTCGCCTTCTCGGTGGCCGGCGGCACCGGTGCCGGGATCTTCCTGGACTATCTGCACCTCATCAATTACGCCTTCCAGCTGCGCCGCTTCGACGGGGTGAAGATCTACCCGCTGGTCGTGATGCCGTCGTCGTTCGCCGCCGCCACCGGCGGCGGGCGCGAGGCGGAACTCAACGCGGCCCGGGCACTGGTCGACCTGTTCCGGCTGGTGGACCGGCAGAACGCGCCGCGGGAGGGCGCGGAGATCGGCGACCTCGACCACGACTCCAGCTTCGGCATCCGCTACCCGGGCACCACCCCCGTCCGGCTGCGCACCGGCATTCTGCCCACGGCCTTCCTGTTCAGCCCGACCGCCGGCATCCGGGCGGACGACCTGCGCCGGTCCATCGTCTCCCTGGTGATGTCGCTGATCGGCACCGAACTGGGCGACGGACGCTCACGGGGCCGGAAGACGGCGGCCGACGACGACTACCAGACCTTCGCCGCGAGCTTCATCAACCGGGGAGTGGCCCGAGGTTCCCTGTCCCCCACCGGGATCGGCCGGCAGGGCGTCTCCACCAGCCTGGTGGCCTCCATGACCGCCCCGATGGACCAGCTGGCCGACCTGGTGGCCGGGCGGGTGCTGCGCGAGGCGGTCACGGATCTCGTGGAGCGGCCGCGGGCCGCGTTGCGGGACGGCGCGGTGCCGATGATCCGCCAACTGTTCGCCGACTCCCACCTCGAAGAGCTGTGGGAACGCAGGCAGTTGGCGGTGCCCGAGCCCGATCCGCTGCCGCGTGGCGGCAAGAACATCGAGCAGGCGCTGGGCGAGCGCGTCGTCGACATGCAGCGGCTCGTGTCCGACCTGCGGGCCGAGGCCGACCGCCAGGCCGCCGTGATGGCCGACCGGTTCGCCCCGCGCCCCGCCATCGACAAGCTGCTGCAGAACGCGGACCCCTTCCTCGCCGAACGCGTCGTCAGGGGCATACCGGACAGTGACGAGGGCATCGCCCGGCTCGGCTTCCTCGGCATGCTGGACAGCCGTGCCCGTGCCCCGCAGCGCCCGCCGGGCGTCACCGAACAGCCGCCCAAGATCCCCCGGATCAAGGGCCTGCTGGCCGGCATGGCCCCGGCCCGCTGGGGCGACGACGCCGTACAGGCGGCCATCCAGGAGCAGGACGCCTGGTACCAGTGGCGCTGCCGGTCGGTGTGGCACGAGGCCTGGCGGGAGCAGCAACAGCACTGGCAACCCCAGGCCGACGCGGCCGGGACCGACCTCGACCGCCTGGTGCGGGCCTTTCGCACCCACGGCGACCAGGAGCGCAAGGCCTCCGCGCGCAAGGGCCACGAACTGTACGAGGACCGCACCGGCATCTCGTATCTGCTGCCTCCGCAGCGCACCCTCAACCACTTCTACGAGGACGTGGTCGCCCGGCTGATCCGCCGCGAGGGGCTGCGCGAGACCGACTACGTGGCCGCGCTGCTGCTCAAGCTGGTCGACGGGGACAGCTGGCGCCAGGTCCACGCGCGCAGCCGCCGCGACCCGGAGGGGGCCGTGGCGCAGGTCAAGGGGCAGCTGGAGGCCCGGATCACCCGGCTGTTCGCCGAGAGCGGCACCCATCTGGAGGAGCGGCCGCTGCTGCCGGCCATGGGCACGCTGCTGGCCGCCGCGGCGGGCAGCACGGACGCCGTCGACCAGGTCAGCAAGGAGGCACTGGACCTGTTCGGACGCAAGCTGACCGGGCTGCTGCCCGTCGGATTCACCCCGGAGGGCACCGGGCCGCTCCGGGTCCTGGTCACCCACCCCAGGGTGCAGGCCGTGGAGGAGGTGCAGGAATACCTCGGCAAGACGTTGCGGCTGCCGGCGGACGCGAAGAACTCCGTGGAGTACCGGGGTGTGGAGAGCGACTCGATCACCGTGGTGCTGTTCCGCAGCGAGATGAGCCTCACCCAGGTGCCCGAGGCCCGCAAGGTACTGCGCCAGTGGGCCCGGGCCAAGGAGTCCGAGCAGGCCCAGGACGTGCTGCGGTGGCGCCAGCGCACGGGCTACCGGGACAACTGGATGGTGAGCAGCGAGGAGGACCGGCGCACCATCCTGCACCGGCTGCTGTGCTGTCTGTGGAACGGCCAGGTGGACGTGGTGGACGGCGACCCGGCGTCGCCGGACCGGGTCCGGCTGCGGCTGCACTCCGAGACCGGTCCGAACGTGCCGGGTGTCCGGCTGCGGCTGGGCGACTTCCCCGGCGGAGTGTCGAGCTGGGCGGAGCTGCTGCGGTCGTACGAGCGCTGGACGGTCCTCGACGACGAGCGGATCGTCGAGGACTACTGCCGCGAACTGATGGGCGCTCAGCCGCTGGGTCTGGCCCGCACGGGCAGCGAACCGCATCCGCTCTTCGTCGACCTGGTCGAGAAGATCGCGCCGCGCCAGCTGGAACTGCTGACGGACCGCAGGGAACGGGGCGGCGAGCGGGTCGAGGGCTGGGTGCGGCCGCTGTGGGAGTTCTGGGCGGAGACCCTCCCGGCCGCTCTGGACAAGGAGTTCGGCGATCAGCGCGCCGTTCAGCCGACCCTGCGCACCCTGCTGGAACACGTGCGCGGCGGCACGGCGACCCGCCCCCGCGGCCGCGACGACATCCCGCAACCCCGGCGCGCGGCATCCGATGACGACGACTGGGGCACGGCGCCCGTCTCCTCCTACGACACCCACCGGCGCGAGGGCGAACGGGACGAGCCGAGCGGCAGGAACGACACCGGCGGTTACCGCAACGAAACGCGCTACGGCGAGGAGAGGCCGTACGCGGAGGAGAGGCCGTACGGCGACGAACGGCGGTACGGCGACGAACGGCGGCACGGCGACGAACGGCGGTACGGCGACGATCGCGGTGGCCGCTTCCGGAAAGAGGACGACGAAAGCGGCGACGGCCGGGCCGACCGGGAGGGCCGCCGTGACGGCAGGTCCCCCTCGGAGGACGGCGCGGACGGACGGTCCCGCCGCGAGGACGCTCCTCCCCCGCCGTGGGACGAGCCCGGTGGCCGGGAGGCGTACCGCGGCGGCGACGAGCGTGACCGGTCCCGCCGCACCCCCTGGGACGGAGACGCGCAGTGAGCATGCCTCAGGACTTCGACTCGGTCATCCATCTGGACCTGCGGGCCGGAGCGGCCGAACTCGACAGCGCGTCCGCGCTGCGCGGCAGGGTCGCCCGGCAGCTGGGCCGGGCCGGACTGGCGGACCCCGACGACCCGCTCTTCCTGGTGGTCGACACCCCGGCCGGCCTCACCGACCACCAGCTCCAGTACGAACTGCTCACCGGCTACCGGGCCGTGGGCGAGGTCAGGCTCCTGGTGCTGCTGGTCGGCAGCGCGCCGGGCTCGTACGCCGGTGAGGACGAGGCGTTCCAGCCCGACCGTCGGCTGGTGCGGCCCGCCGTACTGCGGGCCTCGGGCACCGCGCTGCTGTGGGCCGGCGATCTGCGCTCCGCCCGTACCGCGCTCGAGCAGCCCGCGCCCGACGACCCGGACGCGCTGGCGGTCCTCGTGGACGTGCTGTCGGTTCCGGACCTCTACCTCCGGGTGCTGCACACCATCGGGTCGCTGCCCGAGGCCGTCGCCGCGCCCGGGGTGCGGCTGCTGGAGCAGGACCTGCCGCCCGAGGTGCGCGACCGGGCCTGGCGCGACGCGCTCACCCGGTTCGCGGGCGAGGACAGCGAACTCCCGCCGGACGTCGTGCTCACCGCCTCGTCCGCGGCCGATCTGCCGGAGCCGCTGCGCTCCCTGATGGCGATGCCCGGCGGCCAGGACCGGCGGCACCGCGAACCCGGCGGCGTGGCCGACGACGCCTACCGCGCCTGCGCGGACGCCCTCGACCACGCCGCGGACGCGCTGGCCGGGCTGCAGACCCTGCCCGGGCTGCTGCGGCCCACCCGCAGGGAGGCGTTCGAGGCGGACGTCGACCAGGCGCACCAGGCCCTGGACGAGTACCGCGAACTCGTCGGCACGGCCCTGCGCGGCGGCGGTGGCACGGCACCGTCCGCCGCCGAATCGGCTGCCCGCCTCGCCGCCCTCGGCCTGCGGGTGCCGTCGGCCGAGGGCATGGGCGAGCGGATCGGCGAGGGCCTGAAGGAGTTCGCGGGGAAGCTGCTTGGCCAGGGACTGCCCATGCGCGCGGTGGCCCAGCGCTTCACCGGTCTGGCGGGACGGGTGGAGCCGGTACCGGGCTCCGCGCTGCTGCCCAAGCTCGCCGCGCTCCCGCACGCCCGGATCGACGCGCGCGGGGGCGCCCCCGGCGCCGACGCCGCGGCCCGCAAGTCCGGGACGGCGGGCGCGGCGGTGCCCGGCCTCCCGGCGGCCGCTCCACTGGCCTGCGTGGCGGGGCTGCTCGGCGCACTGTGGCAGGGGCCGTACCTCGCGCTGGCCGTCGTCGTCCCCCTGCTGTTCGTCGGCATGGCGGTGCTCGGGGCGGCCCGGCTGCGCGAGGCCGGACGGCCCGGCCGCTGGGCGGTGGCCCCTCGCATCGCCGCGTTCTGCGGCGCGGTGGCCGGGGCGGCCGTGGCGCATGCGACCGGGCCCACGGTCTGGCTGGGCGCTCTCGGCCTGCTGGCCGGTCTCGGCCTCGCATGGGACACCGCGCGCCGCCTCTGGCGTGCGGCGGCGGGCGCCTGGGCGCCGGGCCGCACAACGGCCGTGCTGCGCCGGGCCCTGGACGGGCTCGACGCTCTGCTGGCCGAGGCGGTCCGGGAGCACTGGGCCGTCGAGGAGCGCCTGTACTGCGCCGATGCCGCCCGGTCCGTCGCCGGCATGCTGCGGGCGACGGCGGCCGCGGCCGAGGCCGAGGCGGTACCCGAGCCGGAACGGCTCGCGGCGGCCGCCGCCTTCGGCGGGCCGGACGACGGGACCCCCGTCGAGGACGACTGGCTCGCCGGCCCCTCCGCACTGGAGGCGGACGACGCCCTCGACGGCTCCGACGACGCCGAGGCCGACTGGGCGAGCGTGTACGCCTGGCAGGACAGGCCGTCATGGGAGGAACCGGCCGAGCGGGAGGGCTGGGAGAAACGGGCGGGGGAGAGCCCGGATAAGAACTCCGCCATCCCCTTGGGGGATCGCACCAAGGGGGTTCCGCGCTGGCTCGACCGGGAGAGCGGCGAGGGCGGACCTGAACTGGTCGCCACCCTGGCCGCCGATCTCACGGACGCCGCCCTGGAGGCGATGAAGCAGTACTGGGGCGCCGTCGAACGCGGCCAGGCCGGCACCCGTGCCGTCCGGCGCACCGAGGAACGGGTCCGTGAGCTGCTGTCGACGGCCCGCCGCCACCTCCAGCACAACGGCGTGCTGGCCCCACCCCCGTTCGCCGCTCCCCGTCGCGTCCGCGCCACCTCCGCGAGCCTGCTCGGCACCGACCCGCACGGACCGGCCGAACTGGTCCGCGCGGAGGCCGACCGGCAGGCCGTGGTGCAGCTGTCCTCACCCGAGCAGGGCGCGCTGCTCAGCCGCGACCCGGCAGCCGCGGGGTGGATCAGATTCGCGCCGAGAGCCGTACGCGACGAACTCGAGAAGGCCTGGCGGTCGAGCGGTACGGCCCAGCCCGAGGAGGTCCTGTGGACCTCGTCGGGACGGTACGCCGGCCTGGTGCGGCTCACCCCGCTGCGGATGGGTGTGGTGGACACCGTCCGGCCCCGGTACGGCTCCGGGACCGACGACAGGACGGATCCGTACAGCCGGTCGGAGACGGATCCCCGAAGGGACGGTGACCGCTGGTGACCCGCGCCACGCACCCCGACTCACCGGACAAGCTCGCGTTCACCCTGCCCTCGGGCCGGCGCCGCGTGACTCCCGCCCGCTTCGGCCGGGAGTCCCGGCGCGACCGGCTGCTGCCCCAGCTGATCCGCAACTGCCTGCTCGACGACGACGCAGAGCAGTGCGTACAGGTACGCCTGACCGCCGCCGACGCGGCCAACCCCGCGGCCCGCGCCCTGCTGGACGCCGAGGCGGGCACCGCCCTGCACCTGCACCGCGTGCTCGACGACACCGAGTACGCGGCGCTCTTCCCGAGGATCATCGGCTACGAGCCGGACGCGGCAGAGCCGTTCCTGCTGTACGCCGCTCCGCGCGGCGCCCCCGCCGCGCGGACCCATGTGATGGCCGCGACCGACCAGCAGCGCCTGACCCGGGACCTGATGCTGGCCCTGTGCCTGCTGGACGGACAGGGCCTGGTGCCGCGTGGTGTCTCGCCCGCCACCGTGCTCTGGGACGGCGCCCGGCTTCAGCTGTGGGGACTGGAGGCGGTGACCAGGACCGGCCTGCGGCGCGGCCCGTGGGGCCGGCCGCCCTTCTGCTCGCCCGAACAGCGCCAGGGCGAAGGACTCACCGACTCGCGGGACGCGGTGTGGAGCGCCGCCCAGGTGCTGTACCGGCTGGTGACCGGCCGGCCGGGCCCCGCCGACCGGGCGCCCGCCGACCTCGGTGAACACCGGGTGCTCGACCGGACGTTGCGGCAGGCCTTCGCCCCGCGGGCGGCCGACCGGCCGACACCCGACCAGGTGCTCGACCTCGTGGCGCCGGGAGCCGCCCGGCGCGCCCGCCTCACCCTGCCCGCCGACGAGACACGACCGCACCGGGAGGCCTTCGAGGAGGCGCTGCGCCTCAAACGGCAGGCCCCTGTCACCGTTTCCGAGGACGCCGCCGGGGCGACGACGGCCGGGCGTGGCACCGGCGAAGTGCTCTGCCCCTACTGCCTGGAGACCATCCAGCTCGACCTCGCGAAGCTGTTCGTCACCGACAGCAGGATGCAGTACCAGCCGCTGGACCTCGCCGGCATCAACAACCCGGTCCGGCGGCACGACATCATGCGCGGCGCCGTCCAGAAGTGCACGGCCGACCCGGAGTTCCCCGAGCACTTCATCCCGGTGCCCTATCTGACGTACGGCCGCCCGCTGACCGTCGCGATGGTCGGCCAGTCCTCCACCGGCAAGAGCCATCTGCTGACCCAGATGATCGCGGCCGTCACCGACGGCGGCCTGGAGCCGTTCGGCCTGAAGTGGCAGTCCGTCAATCCGGAGCAGCACGCCCGGTTCGTACGGGAACGGGTGCAGCCGCTGCGGGGCGGCCAGGTCCTGGACCACACGGCCGCCCTGGGCCTGGACGACTTCGCCCGCTTCGTGGAGTCGCTCCTGATCACCGACGCCCGCGGACAGGTGCGCCCGGTCGCCTTCTTCGACCTCGGCGGCGAGGACCTCGTACGGACCGACGCGGCGCTGCGGTTCCTGCTCGGCGTCGACGCCATGATCTTCGTCGTCGACCCGGCGCTGGCCCTGCCGCTGCCGCAGCTGGACCACGTCAGGGAACGCTGGGGGGTGGAGGTGAACCGGGACGGCGACCTCGCCTTCGGCACCGTCCTCGACCGGCTGCGGAAGAACGGCCCGTACCTGGACGTGCCGGCCGCCATGGTGCTCGGCAAGGCGGACCTCCTCAGGTTCCGGCCGCCCGTCGACCGGTGGCTGAGCCGGCCGCCGGCCACCTCGCTCGACCCCGCGCTCATGCACGAGGAGAGCCGGGACGTGTACGGGCTGCTGCGCCGGCACGCCGGGCAGGCGTGGCTGCGCCCGTTCGACGCGATCCGCCGGTGCACCCTGCACATCGCGTCCGCCACCGGCGGCCAGGAGGACCACGGCCGCTATCCGGCGGGCGCGGGGCCCCGGCGGGTGCTGGAACCGCTGCTTGCGCTGCTGGCGATGCACGGGCTGATCGACGTGCCGGGCGGCGCCGAGGCGCTGGCCGTGGGAGAGGCGCCCGTGCTCGAGGCGGTGCCGTGGGAGGACGCAGAGGAAACAGCGGGATCCGGGGGATCCGGGGGAGAGGTGCTGCAGTGAACGGCTTCCAGGACCGGGACTCGGTGCACCAGGTCGTCTTCCGCTGGGACGGCAACCACGGCCGCCAGGACACCGGTATGAACGCCGTCGCCCACTCCTGCTCGGCGGCGCGTGCCGGGGAACTGGGCCGGGAACTCGGCCCGTTGCTCTGGGTGTCCGGTGCGGCGGCGGCACGGCCCAGCGTCGTGCGCACCCTCTCCCGCGACGGCGACGTCATGCTCGTACAACGCTGGCCCACCACCGACCGGGCCGGCCGGCCGAGCACGGTCAGCCATGTCCTCGTCGGCGACCCCGGGATCCTGAAGACACGTCAGTGCCTCGGCCTCGCGTGGAACGGCGGCTGGCGGTTGCAGGAGAAGGCCGAGCAGGCGTCCGGCCCGCAGCCGGAGCTCAGCCGCGGGAAACTCGACGAGCTGGCGCTCAGCCGGCTGCCGGACATGCTGGAGCTGCTGCCCACCGTCGAACACGCGCTGATCCTCGCCACCGCGGAGCTGCTCCGCGATCCGGCCCAGCGGGTGTCGCTGCTCCTGGAGGAGAAGGCGCCGCGTGACTGGCCGGATCCGGAGGGGGTGCCGCTGGTCTATCTCGGGCTGTTCCTGATCTTCGGGACCTGGCTGCGGCACGAGTGGACGTTCGCCACCTACGACACGGTGGACACCCATCCGCTGCGGCTGATGTCCGTCCCGCGCTGGGAGCCGGACACGGGCGGGTCCGGCCCGCTGGCCCGGGTCGTGGGCCGCCAGCCGACCCGGCCCGGGTTCGAGCACCGGGCGGCGAAACGGCTGGTGGAGCATCTCCTCGCGCACCCGTACGAGGCTGCCGGCGTGCCCCAGCTGGTCAAGGAACTCGCCGACGGCGCGACCCTCGACTGGGAGCACCGGCGTGCCCGCCTCCAGGCCGTCCTCGACACCGACCGCCCGCCGGGCCACAGGGCCGCAGCACCGCCGCCCCTCCCCGCGGACACGCCCCGCCCGGCGGAACAGGGCCCGGCGCGGGGCTGGGAACGGGAGCGGGGCCCGGAGCGGGACCGGGATCGTGATGTGGATCGGGGACTGGGCCGGGGTCGGGGGCTGGACCGGGACTTGGAGCTGGATCTCGACCCGGATCCGCACCTGGATCTCGACCCGGATCCGCATTTGGATCGGGACCCGGACCCGGACCCGTACCTGGATCGGTATGTGGATCGAGACCCGGAGCCATTGCAAGGGGGGCACGACGCAGAGGAGCGGCCCTGGGATCAGGAGCAGGCCCGGGCCATGGCCGGTCCGGAGCCCTGTCCGGAACCCGCAGCCGCACCACCTCCGCTGCCCCGTCAGCAACTGCCCGAGCACGGGCCCGGCGGGCAGCAGTGGCCCGCATCCGGCGGCGGGTATCCCGTGGCAGGCCAGGGTGTCCCGGCCGCCCCCGACCCGTACACCCTCCGCCAGGACCTGCGCGAACACCGACGCGCGGACGGCATGCGGCGCAGTCTCCTGATGGCACAACTGGGCGCGCAGCCCGACGAGTTCCTTCTGGGGGAGCTGCGCTCCGGCGACCTTCCGCCGGACTCCGTGGATCTGGTGCTGAACGAGCTGGGGAGACAGGCCCGCATCGAGGTACGGCACCTGGAGATGCGGCACGCACTGTGCGCGGAGGTGCTCCGCGAGAGCCTGTACCTCACACCGCAGGAACCGGGCGCGGAGCAGGCGTCGAGGGCGGCCATGGCCGATCGGGCCGCCGTGCTCTTCCACTGGGCCGTGGCTCCGCTGGCCCGGGACGAGCGCTATCTGCGCGATCTGCAGGAGCTGTTGTACCGGCTGGGCCGGGACCGTCACCCCACCATGGGCAACTGGCTCTGGCAGACCGTCGTCGAACCGGCGAACGGCCGGGTCCCCGACCTGCCGCCCCTCCTGTGGAGCCAGCTCCTGCGGGAGGCGATCAGCCGGAACGGCAGACCGCCCGCCGTCCCGCCGCCCGGCACCGCCCCGCTGCCCAAGTCCCCCATGGCTGCCCCCCCGGCCTCTCCGGTCGTCCCGGAGTCCTCGGCCCTCGCCGGGCACCAGCCCTCCTACGCCGCCTGGCTCGCCGACCAGACGAACAATCCGGGCTGTGTGATCGGGACCGGTCTCCTCGTGATCGGCGTGCTCATCACCATCGTGCTGATCTTCGTATGACGAGGAGCGACATTCCGTGTCACTGTGCTGGGCGCCACCTCACCCAGGAACTCGTCAAGTCCGGCTCCGTGGCCACCGGCTGACCGACCGACCCGACGGCCACACCGCTCCCCTGTGGCGGTGTGACCGTCGGAGCTTCAGGGGTCGGCGCCGCAACCTGCCGCAGTGCCTCCGCGAGGTCGAGGAGCTGCTGCTCTTGTGACCGCACTTCACCACCGAGCCGGGACGGCCGTCCGCCGATCGGTGAGCGGCGAGGGCCGTGATGGTGTAGCGCTCATTCATGTCTCCTGTGGAGGCGAGAACGCCAGACGTGAGATGGCTGTGGGTGACGTGCGGGGGCCGTACCTCTCCGGCGGCCGACCCTCCATCACGATCAGGGATCATGCTGCACCTAGTCATGGATGTCAATTGGCGCCTCAATCATTCCGTCGAGACTCCCGATGGGCTACAAATGTGGCCCCCCTGGTGCGGTGCGCGCCTCTCTGGCGCTAACCTTCTGTGCGCCGCCCACGCGGGTGTACCGACGACGAGGCAGGAGACCGCCTTTTTATGGAGAGCACCACCGGGGTGGAGGACCTTGCGGCGGCCCTGGCATCGATCAAGGCGGAGCTTGAGGAACTGGGCCACACCATCGAGGTGATCAACTTCGACCGGCTCACCGACGAAACGGGCATCGCCGAGGCGACGGTCCGCAAGCTCTTCGCGGGGGATTCCGTCAGCCCCGACGAGGTCGACCCGCCCTTCAAGGACCGCCTGCGGTTCCTCCTGGACACCCGGCTCAAGGAGAACGGGCGGAAGCATACGTTCCAGGAGGTCGCCGACGCCGTCGGTGTGGCCAAGTCGACGATCACCAATCTGTTGAACGGCTCCCGCAACCCGGGATTCGACGTCAGCAAAGACCTGGCGGAGTTCTTCAACGCCCCCGGCTTCTTCACGCTCGGACCGAAGACGGCACTCCTGACGGCCCTCGAGCCCGTTCTGGAGCAGGCACGGCTGATCGCCGAACTCAAGGGCCGGCGGGTGGAGCGCGTGGCTCTGCGGGGAAGCGTGTCGGCCGGCAGCGACCAGTTGTCACGCCAGTTGCAAGCGGCGATCCACCAAGTGGTCGAAACGGCCCAGCGCGCGTCCCAGGCGCCGACGGCTGCGGACGGTGGCGACGAGGACCCTGAACTCAGTGAACTCGCCGCCACGATGCGCTCGTTGCCGGCCAGACACCGCAGGAGCGTGATGGGCATCCTCAGAAATGCGGTTGGTCTGGCCAAGCACGACGACTGACGACAGCTTCTCGATGCGGTCCGCGGTCCGCGGCCTCGTGGCGCCCGGCCGGCCCACGGAGACCGTCCGTCACCTCGACAGGCGCCGCACGCTTCTCACGGCGCGGTACTGACGCGCCAGGACGCCGAGGGCGGCCGGGATCGACGGCCGCGCCCCGCCGTGCAGGAGGGAACCTCCCTTGCGTCGTACGGCCTGGAGATGGAGAACCTGAAGGGAGATCAGGGCTCGCAGAAACGGCCGGCAGGGCGCGTCGACCAGATCAGGCAGTCCCCGGCACGCGGTGAGCGCGGTCTCGGCGAGATCGGCCTGCGCGCCGACCAGCCGCCCCAGAGCGGGAACGCATGCCTGCGACTTGCTTCGCAGGTCCTCGATGGTCAGCCCGTACCGGTCCAGTTCCTCGCGTGCGATGCCGATGCGGCCCTGCTCGGCGTCCTCGGCGAGATCGGCCAGGAAGTCGATGCGCTGCCACCCCTCGATCAGCGACCGGCATCCCTGCAGGAACGGCTCGTCCACACCTGCCTTCGGCGCCGGCGCGATCAGCGACGCGGTGAGCATCAGGGCCGGGAGCGAGTAACTGTCGATGTAGGCCTGGTAGTCGGCCTCGCTGTCGAAGCCGGTCCATTCGGCCTCGACGGGCGCCCCGTCCAGGAAGTCGTGCACGCGCGCAGCCGTGTGCGGGCATCGGCGTGCGGTGTCGGCGAGCGCCCGGAGCAGAGCGGACGCGGGAGCACCCGGGCCGGGGTCTGCATCGAGTGCCGCCCCGACCTCACGGTGCCATGAAAGCAGTGCTTCCTTGCGGGTGCCGACCTCTCCGGCGTCGATCCGCTCGTCGGTTTCGTGCATGAAGGCGACCATCGCGACGACGGACGGATGGAGCTGCGCGGGGAGCAGCAGCCGGGTGGCGAGGTACTGGTGGAGGGCGAACTTCCGCACCAGGTCGCGCTGGGCGTCGTAGGCTCGCCGCAGCGTCGGGTCAGTGATGCCGGCCTCGGTCAGGGCCGCGGGCCATCGGGGCACTGCTCTCCTTCGGTTGGTGGTTCCGGTAGGGGCACGGACGGTCAGCGGTCCAGGAGGACGCGCGCCGCGCGCAGCAGGACATGAGCGCGGGTGAGGGTTCGCGGATGCTGTCGCATGTGGACGACGTCCATGTAGACACGGTTGATCTCGGGGTCCCGGACCGACGCTCGGGTGATCTTGTCGCCCACCCAGCGGATCAGGGGATAGCCGCGTGGACGGGGGCCGGTGACGTGCGGCTGGGCCAGGTCGGCGGTCGTCGACAGTTTCCACCCGGCGTCGATGAAGACGTCCGCGCGACGGAAGTAGTCCCAGGCCGGAGCGTGCGGCGCGGCTCCGGAGCGCAGGTGCATGGCGAGTGCGCGGGCCTGCAGAGCCGCGAGGGTGAGCCCTTGCCCGTAGACCGGGTTGACGGAGGCCATGGAATCGCCCACCGCGACCAGTCCGCCCGGAAAGCGACTTGTCGCGCGGAACAGGCGGCGTCGGCTCTCGGGGAAGTGGAAGGTGTCGACGTCGCCCTGCAGCGCGCAGTGCTCGGCGACCTCCCGCAGCGGGGCGACGCAACGGCGCATTCTGGCGATGAACTCCTGTGGGTCCCGGGTGGGGCGGTGACCGGCGTAACCGGCCAGGACGACCGTCCACCGGCTGTTCTCGACCGCCGCAAGTGCTCCGGGTTCGCAGCGCGCGGGCTCGTAGCCGCTTTCGGGTCCTGGGGCGGAGTGCGCGATCACTGTCCCCGGGAGTTCGCTGCCCCGGTGGAATGCGGCCGTGGCGTAGCCGAGGTCGATCCGCATCCGCTCCACGGGCGGCACGGGCCACCCCTCCTTGCCGAGCCAACTGCTCAGGCGACTCGACCGGCCCATGGCATCGACGACGAGGTCGGCGGCGAGTGTCGTCTCGTGCTCGTGCCCGGCCGGGGTGTAGCGGACGCCGCACACGCGGTCGCTCCGCACCAGCAGTCCTTGGCCGCGGCCGGCGAGGAAGCGCACATGGGGCAGCTCTCGCGTGCGCCGCCGTACGGCGCGTTCGATGAACGGGCGTGTGGCGCCGAGCATTTCGACGTCGTCCAGGGGAGGGCGCGGCCTGCCGTCGACGTAGAACCGGACCGCTCGGCCGCTGCCGACCAGGGCACCGCCCGCGGTCATTTCCCCGGTGATGCCGGGAAACCAGAGTTCCAGCTGCGCATGCCCCATGGCGAGCAGGGCGTGCAACTGGTGCCGGTGCGGTGCGCCTGGGCCGGTTGCCTTGTCGTCGAGGTGGTCCGGTTCCACGATGACGACCTCTTCGGCGAACTCGCTCAGCACGCGGGCTGCCAGGAGACCCGCGTAGCTTCCGCCAAGCACAACTGCCCGTTGCACGGGGCTCCCCTCCGAGCCCGTGACGGCTCAGCTCCGTTCGAATGGGTAGGTCGCCGAGAAGCACGACCGGACGGGACACTACAGTGCCGCTGCGCGAGTCCGGGGCGTCCCTTCGCCCTCCCGGGCAGAGCGGACCACCTGGAGCGATGACTCCACGAGAGGGGCACGGAGCGCTCGGGCCACGCGTACCAGGCGGGTCCTCTCCTGGGCGGCGGGCGTGTTCTTTCCCGGGGCGAACAGGGCGGGTCCGGCAGAAGCGGCCGGTGCCGCGCCGTCAGAGCCTGCCGCCTGGAGGCGTTCGACCGCGTCACGCAGGACCGCGGCCGTCACGGCGGCTTCGAGCTCATGGGGGGCGAGTCCCTTCTTCCCGAGGCCCAGCCGGCTTCGGAGGACGTCGGTCTTCATGGCCTCGCTGTGCAGGCTCGCGACCGCCTGCGTCGGCAAGTCGCTGATCCAGGCGCGCCGTTCCAGCTGCCGGATTCCGTCGAGGATCTCGATCACTCGTCGATGAAGTGTCCACCGGACATTGAAGAAGCGATTCGGCTTGGACCGCTCGGGACCGGCCGATGCTTGCCGGTCCCGGTGATCCGACCGGCGCTGGCCCGAGCCCAGGGACAGTTCCTGGTCGACCCCTGAGACGACGAGATCCCACAACGGCTGCAGGACCGCGATGTCCCGACGTTCGCCGAGCCACTTGCTCAACGCCGCTCCGGAGACTCCGTAGCAGGTCATGATGGATCCCACGACGCCGAAGGCGGAGCCCAGCACGCCCACGTCGTCGAGTTGGTGGTGACCGAGGGCAGCGGCTGCGGCCGCGGGCGCCGAGCACACCACGTACCCGGACGTCACGAGCATGCTGCGCCCGTACCAGCGGACGGAGTGCATGATCGCCTTGTCGTCGGCCCGTGCACGTCGCGTGCGACGCCATGTGTGCACCGTTCCGCAGGTGAGCATGGTCAGAAACACGCAGAGGAAGACCTGTACCTGTGGATGGACCACCTGCTCGGTATTGAACTTGAGCGGATCGGCCGGGCCGCCCAGATCCGTGGTCACGAACGCGACGACCATGATCGCCAAGGAGATGCCGTAGGCGACCGCCCAGGTCGCGATCTGCCGCCGGACCCATTGCGGCTGATCCGACCGGGACGGGGTCCACAGGATCGTCAACAGGTGCTGCGTCCCGAAGCACAGCAGGATGCCCAGGTAGATCGGCAGCGTGGGGAGCCACGGCTGACCGGACGCCGAACCGAGGCTCCGGTACCCGAAAGGAGAGGCGACCACGTAGACGATGCCGCCCAGTCCGTGGGTGGCGACCTGCAGGCCCAGCGCGAGAGAAGGGGAACGTACGAGGGCTGAGGCCTTCCAGAGGGCGATCGTCAGATGGAGGGAGGCGATGACCAGGTAGACAGTGGTCGCGCTGCTCTCAGACACCAGTCCTCCGGTGGGTGAAGCTGAAGGCGAGGCCATGTGCGTCGGACTGTTGAAGCGCGATCTTGCGGTCCAGCGCGACAGTGGCGAAGGCCTCGACCTGCCGCTCGACCGGCGAGTCGTAGTGAGACCGTTGGAAGAAGGCGGTGACCGTGTCGGGGTTGAGCGCCGGCGTGAGCTGGACCGCCAACTCCCGCGACAGCGGGCTCTTGTCGCCCGCCTCGACAGGCACCCTGACGTCCTCCGCCTTGTCGAAGAGGAAGTGCCCCAGTTCGTGGGCGATGGAGTTCACCCGGGTGAGTTCGCTCGCGTACTCGTCGACCGCGATGTAGTCCCCGTCCGGGGTGGCGAGGGAGAACGCACTGACGGTGGACGGCATGTCGATGTGCAGTACAGTGATTGGGTTGCCGCGCCGCTCGGCGACGAGCTCCACCAGGCCGTCGATGCTCTGGACGCTCGAGAGGCCCAGGTCCCGGCGGATCTGCCGGGCAGCCGCGTGGGTTTCGCGGCGTATGGCGAACTCTTCCCTGACCATGGCGATCCAGCGTGACCACTCCCGTTGCCGATGGCCCGCCCTCATGATCGGCCGCATCCTCGCCCCCCTCCGCCCGGGTCCGTGGCCACCGCACGCCGGCTGAACCCATGCGGCTGAATCTGCAGACCGGCAGGGAACTTCTCGCCGACGAGAGTGGCGGTCCGCGCAGCACGGTGATCATGTCCGGGTGGCGCGGTACCGCGGGAGCGAGGCGACTCAAGGCAGGTCGATCGATCCGCAGTGCCCGGTTGCCGGAGCCATGCCCGGTGCGTGGCCCGAGGGCCTGCTTGTACGGCCCCGGTGTCCGCTCCTGCGGCGGATCGCGCGATCCACCCCGTCATCCGTTCTCCTCACCCAGCCCCGACCACACCCCGGAAACCGCGTTCAAGTCACCAGACCCGGACAGTGTTTCAAAGCGTGTCGACCAACGCGCCGTCAACTATAGTTCCGGAACTTCAAGTGGCGGGCCGCACGCCGTGGCCCGTGACGCCTGGCCTGTCGGCGGCTGGACCTCATTGCGGTCGTGAGCCGTGGCTGCCTGGCATGCGGATGTGGGCGTGCACGCCCACCAACACAGCGATACGGGCACTGCAGAGGCCGTCGCTCCGCTTCTCCGGTTGAATGCCTGTGTGGCACAGGACTTGGACTTCGACGAGGACGACCTGCGGGCGCTGGCGGGGCCACGCTCGTTCGAGCGGGGCCGAAATTATCTGGCCGAGGTGACCGCTGTGGAGGTCGGCGACGGCTGGATCACGGCCACCGTTCACGGGACGGACGCCTACCAGGCGGAGCTGACCCTGGACGGGCCCGACGGCTTCGCCGGGGAGTGCGACTGCCCGTACGGCAGGGAGGGCAACTTCTGCAAGCACCTGGTCGCCCTGGGCCTGACCGTGCTCGCCGAGCCGGAGGCGGTGCCGCGGCAGCGCGGCCGGGCCAGGACTCGTGCTCAGGAACTGGATACGTGGCTGGCTGCGTGCTCCAGGGACGAGCTGCTCGCCCTGGTACGGGAACAGATCGCCGAGGACCGGAAGTTGGCGCGTCGGCTGGCGCTGCGTGCGGCGAGCGCCCGAGGGGACCTGGTCGAGGTAGGCGCCCGGATCCGGGAACTCCTCGACACCGCCCCCTTCGCACGGTACGGCTATGTCGAGTACGCCGATGCCCACGCCTACGGCGAACAGGCCTCTCAGGCGGTGTCCGCGATCGCCGCGCTGATCGCCGCAGGGCGGGCCACGGACGCGATCTCCCTGTCCCGGGAGGCGATGCGGCTATTGGGCGAGGCGCAGGACGCGATCGACGACTCCGACGGTCACCTGGGTCGAATCGGGGCCGCGCTCGCCGAAACCCACCTCGACGCGTGCCGCGCAGCACGCCCCGACCCGAACGAGACCGCGCGGTGGCTGGTCGGCCATCTGCTCAGCGACCTGGACGATCTCACCGGCATTGACCCCCTCGACTATGAGGATGTCCTCGGCGTACAAGGGGTGTCCCGGGTAAGGGAGTTGGCGGCTGCCGCCTGGCGCCGCAACCGCACCGGCTGGGCGGAGAAGTACCTGATGGAACGGCTGGCCAAGGCGGAAGGGGACGTGGACGGATGGGTCGCCGTGCACGCGGCCGACCTCGCTCCGGACGGCAGCACCCACCTGAGCGTCGCCCGCGAACTGGACACCGCCGGCCGCCCGGACGAGGCCCTGCGGTGGGCGGAACGCGGCATTGAGGAAACACCCGACGACGTGACCCCCGACATCGCCCTGATCGACTACCTCTGCGACCGCTACACCCGCGCCGACCGGCTCTTCGACGCCGTCGCTCTGCGCCGCACCCAGTTCGCCGCCCGCCGTTCCCTGGTCGCGTACCAGCAGCTGCGTACGGCGGCACGGGCGGCCGGCTGCTGGCAGGCCGAGCGGGAACCGGCCCTCGTGCTGCTGCGCGCCGACGCCGGGCAGCGGCAGCGGTCCTGGAACGGCGGCCCGGTCCTGGTCGATGCCCTGCTCGACGACGGGGACATCGACGCTGCCTGGCGGGCCGCGGTCGAATCGCGTGCGCACGACCGGCAGTGGCTCGCTCTCGCCGACAGGGCCCGCGTCGTCCGCTCTGCCGACGCGCTCGGGGTCTACCTGCGGCTGGCCGAACCGCTCATGAAACAGACGGGCAACGCCGTCTACGACCAGCTGACCGGTCTGCTGCTGAGCATGCGCGACTGCCATCGCCGCCTGGGCACCGAAGACGAGTTCACCGCGTACCTCGCCGCTCTGCGTGCCGGCCAGAAGCGCAAGCGGAACCTGATGAGGCTCCTCGACCAGCACGGCCTGTGACCCTGCCGGAAAATCGGTGGCGCCCGAGTGTGCGCGCATCTAGGGTTGGGCTCACTTCGTGCAGCGAGCTGTTGGCCGCTGCTGTCGGCCGAGTGAGGAACGGGAGGTGTGACCGATGGCTGTCTCTGTGATGGGCGTTGCCCGCAACCAGCAGATCATCCACTCCACCTCCGTGGCCTCCGGCTGACCTTTCTCACAGCGCAGATCTGCGCGGAGCCGGGGCCGCCCTTCGAAGGGTTTCCCTTGAATCTCTCTTCCGCTTCTGCTTCGTCGCACTCTCTCGCCCTGTACGGCTGGGACGAGGACTGGGCCGCAGAGTTCACCGTGTACGCCGACCAGGGTCTGGTGCCCGGTCGTGTCGTGCGGGTCGATCGCGGTCAGTGTGACGTCGTCACCCCGGACGGCATCGTCCGGGCCGACACAGAGTTCGTCGTTCCTCGTGACCCGATGAAGGTCGTGTGCACGGGGGACTGGGCCGCCGTCGATCCGGAGGACGGCGACCCGAGGTATGTGCGGACGCTGCTGCCACGCCGTACCGCCTTTGTCCGCTCCACCTCCTCCAAGCGGTCCGAGGGGCAGATCCTCGCGGCCAACGTCGACCACGCCGTAGTCGCCGTGTCCCTCGCCGTCGAACTCGACCTCGGCCGCGTCGAACGCTTCCTGGCCCTCGCGTGGGAGTCCGGCGCACAGCCCGCGGTCGTCCTCACCAAGGCCGACCTGGTACCGGACCCGGTGACGCTGGGCCACCTCGTCCAGGACGTCGAGACGACCGCGCCCGGCGTGCCCGTGCTCACCGTCAGCGCCCTGCACGGCGACGGCCTCGACACACTGGTCGCTCTCGTCGGCTCCGGCACGTCCGTGCTGCTCGGGCAGTCCGGCGCCGGCAAGTCCACCCTCGCGAACGCCCTCGTCGGCGAGGACGTCATGGATGTACGGGCCGCCCGTGACGTCGATGGCAAGGGCCGGCACACCACGACCACGCGCAACCTGCTGCCCCTGCCCTCCGGGGGCGTGCTCATCGACACCCCCGGGCTGCGGGGCGTCGGCCTGTTCGACGCCGAGGGCGGGGTCGGGCAGGTGTTCTCCGAGATCGAGGAACTCGCCGTGCAGTGCCGCTTCCAGGACTGCGCACACGAGTCCGAGCCCGGCTGCGCGGTCCGCTCCGCCCTGGAGAGCGGGGATCTTCCGGTACGACGGCTGGAGAGCTACCGCAAGCTGATGCGGGAGAACCAGTGGATCGTCGCGAAGACGGACGCGCGGCTCCGGGCGGAGATCAAGAAGGACTGGAAGCGGAAGGGAGCGCAGGGCCGGGCGGCGATGGAGGCCAAGCGGGGCCGCCGGCAGTAGGGCCCCGGGTACGGTGACGCGTTCCCGGCGGGTGGCTTCGGCGCCCGCCGGGAACGACGGCCTGCGACGGGGCCGTGGCAATGCGTCCGTGCACGGCCCGCGGCACAGTGGTCTGGGCTGAGCAGTCCCCGCGCGCGGACCGGCACGAACCGCCCGTCGGCACGGCCGACGACCTGCTGCCCCGACGGGACGACGACCCGTGGGCGCCCCGGCTCACCAGCGCCGCTCAGCTGCACGTCCGATTCCCGCTGGCCCTTCCCCGCCGCCGCGACCGACACTGGAAGACGTGATGGACGAGGACACCAGGTACGAAGCGGTACGCAGCCGTGACGGGCGGTTCGACGGGGCGTTCTTCTTCGCCGTCGAGACGACCGGGATCTACTGCAGGCCCAGCTGCCC
The DNA here is from genome assembly GCF_044768335.1 of Streptomyces sp. NPDC101151. Classification (NCBI taxonomy): domain Bacteria; kingdom Bacillati; phylum Actinomycetota; class Actinomycetes; order Kitasatosporales; family Streptomycetaceae; genus Streptomyces; species Streptomyces sp. NPDC101151. The sequence continues at coordinate 479,289 of NZ_JBIWPP010000004.1, forward strand.
GGCGGTCACCCCGAAGCGGCGCAACGTGCGGTTCTTCCCGACGGCCGCGGCCGCGCAGGGCTCCGGCTTCCGGGCCTGCCGGCGGTGCCGCCCGGACGCCGTCCCCGGCTCCGCCGAGTGGAACGTCCGCGCGGACTCCGTCGGCCGGGCCATGCGGCTGATCGCCGACGGTGTCGTGGACCGCGAGGGCGTCGCGGGTCTCGCCTCCCGGCTCGGCTACAGCGCCCGGCAGGTCCAGCGGCAGCTCACCGCCGAACTGGGCGCCGGACCCGTGGCGCTCGCCCGAGCCCAGCGGGCGCACACCGCACGGGTGCTGCTGCAGACCACCGACCTGCCGATCACCGAGATCGCGTTCGCGTCCGGGTTCGCCAGCGTGCGGCAGTTCAACGACACCGTCCGCGAGGTCTACGACTCGACGCCGACCGAGGTACGGACCGCCGCACCCCGGGGCCGGGGCAGCCGGCGGGCCACCCCGGGCGCCGGCATCCCCCTCCGGCTCGCCTACCGCGGGCCCTACCAGGCCGCCGCCGTCTTCGACCGGCTGGCGCGGGAGGCCGTACCCGGCGTCGAGGAGGTGAGCGGCGGCCCCGGCGGCCGCACCTACCGGCGTGCGCTGCGGCTGCCGTACGGGACCGCGCTCGTCGCCGTCGAGGAGCGCACCCGGGTGCCGAAGACGGTCGGCGGCACGCATCCGGGCGGCTGGCTCGACGCACGGCTGCACCTCACCGACCCACGGGACCTGACCACCGCCGTACAGCGGCTGCGGCGGCTGTTCGACCTCGACGCCGACCCGTACGCGGTGGACGAGCGGCTCGGCGCCGACCCGAGGCTCGCACCGCTGATCGCCGCCCGGCCCGGACTGCGCTCGCCCGGCGCCGTCGACCCCCTGGAGCCCGCCGTACGAGCGCTGGTCGGGGTCGCCGGAGCGGAGGACCTGGTCCGCCGGTACGGCAAGGCGCTCGACGCCCCCTGCGGCAGCCTCACCCACCTCTTCCCGGAGCCGGCCGCCCTCGCCGGGGCCGAGCCCGGCGGGCCGCTGGGCGCGCTCGCCGCCGCCCTGGCCGACGGCACCGTGCGACTGGATCCGGGCGCCGACCGGGACGACGCCCAGGAGGAGCTGCTCGCCCTGCCCGGCATGGAGCCGGCCGTCGTCGCCGCCATCCGCGTTCGCGCCCTCGGCGATCCCGACGTGGCTCCGCCCGGCCTGGACGCACCCGACACCTGGCGGCCCTGGCGTTCGTACGCCGTCCAGCATCTCGTTGCCGCAGGGGAGTTGACCGACCGATGAAGCCGATCCACTGGACGAACGTGGACACCCCGCTCGGCCGGCTGCTCCTCACCGCCGACCCGGACGGCGCACTCACCTCACTGTCCGTGCCCGGACAGAAGGGCGGGCGGACCGTCCAGGACGACTGGCGCCACGACCCCGGGCCCTTCCGGGCGGCCGAGGAACAGCTCGCCGCCTACTTCGCGGGTGAACTCAAGGACTTCCGGCTGCCGTTGCGCACCCACGGCACCGAGTTCCGCGAGCGGGTGTGGGGCGCGCTCGACTCCGTGCCGTACGGCGCCACCACCACCTACGGCGAGATCGCCGCCCGCATCGGCGCACCCCGCGCCGCGGTCCGCGCCGTCGGCGGGGCGATCGGCGCCAACCCCCTGCTCATCGTGCGCCCTTGCCATCGGGTCATCGGAGCGGACGGCTCGATGACCGGGTACGCGGGCGGACTTGAGCGGAAGGTGTGGCTGCTGACGCTGGAGGGCGTGCTCCCGGCATAGGATCTTCCTTTCGGATCAGGGGAGACGGGGGTCTGGATGAGCGACATGGACACGACCGAGTGGTGGGGGCTGCTGCCGGCCGGGATCCGCGAACAGGTCGACGGGTACGTCCTTCAGGACGCCCTCATGCAGGCGGTGCGTGCCGTGTGGGAAGCCGGCCGAGCGCAGGGTCTGGGGCTCCATGACGCCCAGCTCGTCGTCGACGACCGCTACCTCCACCACGGCGACCGCATCGCCCGCACCCCGGACAGCCCCCTCGACCCGGAGTCCCTGACCGCCGTGCGGCCGGCTGCCCCGGCCGCATCGTGGCGATCGAGGCGGTCTGGGACGGCGACACCGTTCACGGCTGGTTCGTGAACCTGCTGGCCATCACCGCCGACCCCGCCGGCGAGCATCGAATGGCCACCATCTACCGGAGGACGGCCGTGCGGTACCTCGGAGAAGACGAGGACCACGGCCCACTCCGTCCGTCGGCGGCAGCGGCCGACCGGGCCGGCCGGATCCTGGCCGCCCAGCTGTCGGTCCCCTTCCACTTCGCCGGCCCGGACACCCCCGACGACCAGGCGCCACGCTGGCGTCCCGACAATTCCTAGCTCTCCTCCAGCCCCCGGCTGAGCACACGGCCCGGACGGCTCCGGATCACCTCCTAGCTGAGGTGCGGCCCCAACTCATGTGGTCCGACGAGGAGTTCGGCATCCGCGCGGATGTCGACCCCGCGTACCCGCCAGAGGCGTTCGCTCACCACGTCGTCCACGACCAGGGCGACCCCCGGGTTCTGCGGGAGGCTGCGCCACTTCTTGGTGGTGCCCATCGCACGTCCGCCGATCAGGATCGTGCCGTCGTCCTGCGGGAAGAAGCCGACGGGGTTCGCCCGAGGCCGGCCGCGCGGGTCGACGGTGGCCGTGCGGCCCAGCCGCTGCGAGCGCAGATACGTCAGTTCGGCCTCGCTGAATCCGGTCATACAGGCAGCCGAGCACGTCGTCTGCCCGGCCCATCGGCACTCCACCCCAGGGTCTACGGCCAACGGCCTACGCCAAGCGGGTGGACCGGTCGGCATGTTCCGGCGCCGCGCGGCAGCGGTGTGGCACCTTCGCCTCGGACATCCACGGGAAGGGCGGGCACAGACATGGTCAAGGTCGGACGGGTCCTCGTGGCGCTGCTGCTCGCGGCGTTGCCGGGCACGACGGCGACGGCAGTCGCCGAACCCGCCCAGCCGCCGTGGACCGGCAGCTGGGAGACGGCCCCCTCCGGCACCGCACCCGCGCTGCCCGGTGCCGCCGTCCGCAACGTCGTCCACCTGAGCACCGGCGGCACCGCCGTGCGGATCCGGCTCAGCAACCGGCTGGGCACCAAGCCCCTGCAGCTCGGTGCGGTCACGGTCGCGCTGCGCCGGGCTGCCGGACCGGACGCCTTGCCCGGCGCCCTGCGCACCGCCACCTTCCAGGGCGCCCCGACGGCCACCGTCCCGCCCGGCCAGGACCTGCTCACCGACCCGGTCCCGCTGCCCGTACCGGACGACTCCGACCTGCTGGTCACCGTCTACACCCCGGTCGACAGCGGACCGGCCACCTACCACCGCACCGCCCTGCAGACCAGCTACCTGGCCCCCGCCGGCGCCGGCCACGTCGCCGACGAGGACGGCTCCGCGTACACCACCGCCACCGGCTACTGGTACTACGTCACCGGCGTCGACGTCCTCGGCACCGCGGCCGGCTCCGTCGTCGCCTTCGGCGACTCCCTCACCGACGGCAACGGCTCCACCCCCGAAGCCAACCACCGCTGGCCCGACCGGCTGGCCGAGCACCTGCGCGGAGCCCGGCTCGGCGTCCTCAACGCCGGCATCGCGGGCAACCGCCTGCTGCGCGACGGCACCGGACCGAGCGCCCTGGCCCGCCTGGACGCCGACGCCCTGGACCGGGCCGGGGTGCGGATCCTGATCGTGTTCGAGGGCATCAACGACATCAAGGGCACCCCCGAGGCGAGCGACCCCGAGGCCTTCGCGGCCGCGTACCGCACGATCGTCGCCCGCGCCCACGCCCGCGGCATCCAGGTCGTCGGCGTCACCCTCACCCCCTACGGCGGCCATTCCGCCCACACCCCGGCCCGCGAGGCGGTACGGCAGCAGGTCAACACCTTCATCCGCACCGGCGGCGCCTTCGACGCCGTCGCCGACGCCGACGCGGCCGTGCGCGACCCGGCCGCCCCCGAACGGATCCTGCCCGGCTACGACCCCGGCGACCACCTGCACTTCAACGACACGGGCATGCGCGCGGTCGCCGACACCGTGGCCCGGGCCCTGAGCAGCCGGTCCCTCGGCACCGTGGGCGCCGCCCCGGCCGCCGCCTGACCGGTCAGCCCCACAGCACCGCGCCCAGCCACGCGCCCGCGATCAGCAGACACGCGAACAACTCGGCGAGCACGCTGGAGCCGCCGGACCGCATCGTCGTACGCAGCGAGGCCATCGCCTCGCCGTGCCGGCCGAGCCGCAGCCGTTCGTGCAGATAGATCCCGGCCATGAAGCCGGGCAGCGCGCCCAGCACCGGGATCAGGAAGAAGCCGAGCAACGCGCCGACACCGGCGTACACACCCATGCGGGGCGTGGCGCCGCTCGCCCGCAGCCGGCGCGGCGGCAGCGCCCAGCGCACCATCAGGGACAGCAGCAGCACCCCGGTGGCCCCCACCAGGACGCCCCAGGTCACCGGCCGAGGGTCCTGCAGGGCCCACCACAGCACCGCGGCCCACACCAGCCACGATCCCGGCACCCCGGGCACCAGTACTCCGCACAGGCCGAGCACCAGGACCACGCCGACCAGCAGGAGTTCCCACGCTCCCATCTGCCCAGAGTGCCGGAGACCGGAAGAAGCCGCAGGTCACGGGAAGCCTATGAGCGGGACACCCAGCCCCGCTCGTAGGCGTGCCAGCCCAGCTGCAGCCGGGTCGTCACACCGGTCAGCTCCATCAGCCGCTTCACCCGGCGCTGTACGGTCCTGAGACCCAGGTCGAGCTGTTTGGCCACGCTCGCGTCGGTCAGCCCGGCCAGCAGCAGCGACAGCACCTCCAGGTCGGTGGCGTCCGGGCCGTCGGGCTGCTGCTCGGTCACCCCGGACGCCCCCAGCCGCAGCGGCAGCGCCTCGCGCCACACCGACTCGAACAGCCCGGCCAGCAGCTCCAGCAGACCGCTCGCGTGCACCACCAGCGCGGCCGGCCCGACCGTCCTGGAGGTCAGCGGGACCATGGCGAGGGAACGGTCGGCGATCACCAGTTTCGTCGGCACCCGGTCCACCACGCGCACCTGCTCGTCCCGGCCGAGCGCCGCGGCCAGCTCGGTGAGCCCCTGCGGCAGGTCCAGCACCGACCGCTCCACCACCACCCGGTAGCGGACCCCGCGCCCGGCCGCCTGCTCCTCCGCGTCGTTCTCCGTCCCGGACACCACCACCGGATTGCCGGTGACCAGCGCGCACACCTCCTCCACGGCGCCCAGCTGCAGCTGCAGAAAGCGCTGGGCGACCGCCGAGGCGCCGGTCACCACCTCCACCAGGTCGTGCACCTCGGGTTCGGACGCGGCGGCCCGGTACTCCTCGGCCAGCAGTGCCGCCGCCAGTTCCGCCTTCTCCAGCTCGTGCCGCTGCTGGGTCAGCAGCGCGCCCAGCGCCACCCCGGGCGGTGCCGCCACCCAGCGGCCCGGCCGCGCCGGGGACTGTGCCGCGAGGCCCTGCCGCTCCAGCCGGCGCAGCGCACGTTCGGTGTCCGGCTCGGCCAGCGACAGGCGCCGCGCCAGATCGGCCACTTCGGCGGCGCCCACGGACACCAGGGCCCGGTACGCCGACTCGTGCGTCTCGTCCAGGCCTATCGCTGCCAGCATCGACCTACGTCCCTCCCCTGAGAACAAGCCGTCCACGCGGGGCGCCCTGGCGGAAACCGGCCACGGCGCAAACCCGCCGTCGGACATCATCGCCTTACCGACGGTGACTCTGCCAAGGTGGCCAGACCGAGGGACGCGCGGCCGTACTCACGACTCACAGGCGCATCCCAGGAAACCAAGCCACAATTCGGCCATCCGGCCGGCGCCCTCGGCGATCCGGTCGGCTGAGACCGTGAGCCGGGCCCGGACGTGCGCGAACGCACGAGGGGATGCGGGGCCGGGTCACTTCGGATGTCGCCGGGCGGTCCTCCCGTGGGGGGTGGGGCCGCCCGGCGGCCATCAACCGGCGCTCGTACGGCCGTTCGGGCTGTCCCTCGACCTGTCGTTCGCGGTGATCACGTGCGCCGGTTTTTCCTGATGCCCCGTTTTCATCCGGCCGGTGCGGTGGACAATTAGGGGCATGAGCCAGCAGGGGGGTAGGCCCGCCCGTCACGAGGACGACTGGTGGGGGCAGCTGTACGACGAGTCCACCGAGGACACGGGGCCCACGAGCGCCCCCGACTCTCTGGACGACCGCTTCACCTCGGCGCGGAACGCGGTGGCGGGGCGGCCCGGCGGGACGGGGCACACAGGCGGCACGGCCGCCCGGACGCCGCGTCAGGAGTCGCCCCGGGAGCCCGCGGTACCGACGCAGCGAGCCGCGTCACCACCGACCGGTCCCACCGCGCCGCCTCCGCCCGGGCAGACCACCGCGTCACCACCGGGCACCGCTCCCACCGGCGCACCACCCGGGCAGCACGCCCCGTGGGAACCCCCGCCCGCCGAGCCCGAGGCACCGGTGACCTTCCCGCCGGTGCCGGACCGGGCCGGGGACCGGGCGGAAGGGGCGCGCGCGGCGGCCCGCACCTACGAGCCGGAGCCGCCCGGAGCGCGGCCGCCGGTGCAGGGCGGGCCCGCCGGCCGGGCGGAGAGCGCACCCGACCGGGCATCGGAACAGACGCCCGTACCAGGACCCGTACCGGAACCGGTACCGGCACCCTCTGCCGAGCCCGCCATCCCGGCCCAGCCCGCCGCACCCCCCGACGCGTCCGAGCGTCCCGCCGTCTCCCGGCCCCCCGCCACGCCCTTCGCGGGCCCCCCTGCCGTGGCCACCGCACTCGACCTCCCCGTCACACCCCCGCCGCCCCCCTCGTCCCTCGACTACGTCGGCTCCGGACCCCCCACCTACGCCCCCGAGCCCACCGCCCTCCCTGCCGCCGATCCCGACGTACTCGACGAGCTGGTCGCCGACACCGTGCTGGACGGCGCCCGGTACGGGGCCTGCACCCTGCGGGCCGTGTCGATGCGCGGGGACTCGGCGCGCTACCGGGGGGAGCCACGGCGGGACTCGCTGCTCACCGCGCGGTTCGGTACCGGCGAGCAGGCGCTGGTGCTCGTCGCGATGGCGACCGGCGCACGGGCCACACCGGATTCGCACCTGGCGGCGGCAGAGGCCTGCCAGCTGATCGGGCGGGCCGTGGGCCGCAGTCATCAACGACTGGTCGAGGACATCCGGGCCGCCCGGCGCGGCGACCTGAAATCGGGACTGCATCGGCTGGCCGACCGTAGCCTCGGCAAGCTGCGCGCCAGTGCCGTCGAGCAGGACCTGGACCCCGAGGAGTACACGGCGAGCCTGCGCTGCCTGCTGCTGCCCGCCGACCCCGACTGCCGTACCCGGGTGTTCTTCGGGGTCGGCGAAGGGGGCCTGTTCCGGCTGAGGGGAGGTGAGTGGCACGACATCGAACCGCGCGTCTCGCCCGCCGACACCACCGGCGAACCCGTCCTCGGCTTCGGCTCGGCCCCCGCCGAGACCCCCGAGGGCGACCGCCTCACCATGGACCTCGGTATCCCGACCCCGCCGAGTCCGTACGAGCCCGCCCCCGAGCCGCCCCGCGAACCCTTCCGCTTCCGCGCCTCGGTAGCCCGCCCGGGTGACGTGCTGGTGATGGGCACGTGCGGGCTCGCGGAGCCGCTGCGCGGCGAGCCCGCCCTCTGCGCCTATCTGGCCCGCCGCTGGTCCGGCCGCACCCCGCCCGGCCTGGCTGCATTCCTCGCGGACACCCAGGTGCGGGTCAAGGGCTACGCCGACGACCGCACGGCGGCGGCCGTTTGGGAGGCGTAACCACGGCCCCTGTGGACTGATGGACCGGGAGGGGCGGATCCCGGGACAGCGAAGGGGCAGACGAGAGTCATTGCCAAACAGAACGTCGCCGAACAGTTCGTCGACATCCTCGTCCGCGCCGGCGTGCGCCGCCTCTACGGCGTCGTCGGCGACAGCCTCAACCCGGTCGTGGACGCCGTCCGCCGCAACTCCGCCATCGACTGGATCCATGTACGCCACGAGGAGACCGCCGCCTTCGCGGCCGGCGCCGAGGCCCAGATCACCGGCCGACTGGCCGCCTGCGCCGGCTCCTGCGGCCCGGGCAACCTGCACCTCATCAACGGCCTGTACGACGCCCACCGCTCCATGGCTCCGGTGCTCGCCCTCGCCTCCCAGATCCCCCCAGCGAGATCGGCCTCGGCTCCTTCCAGGAGACCCGTCCGGACCGGCTCTTCCAGGAATGCAGCCACTACAGCGAGCTGATCTCCAGCCCGAAGCAGATGCCACGGCTTTCAGCACGCGGTCGGGCAGAGCGGCGTGAGCGTGGTCTCGCTGCCCGGCGACATCGCCGACGAACCCGCCCCGGACAAGGCCCCGCAGAGCGCCCTCGTCACCTCCCGGCCCACCGTCCGGCCCGTGACGCCGAGATCGGCCGGCTCGTGGAGATGATCGACGCGGCCGGCCGGGTCACCCTCTTCTGCGGCAGCGGTACGGCCGGCGCGCACGCCGAGGTCATGCGGTTCGCGGAGCGGATCAAGTCGCCCGTGGGGCATGCCCTGCGGGGCAAGGAGTGGATCCAGTACGACAATCCTTAGTGGCTTACGTATCTCGGTGTAACTGTGCTGTTGCAGCATGCTCGCGCGGGAGCGCCCCGCAGCGCGTGGCTGCGGGGCGCCTAGTGGGGCTTAGTCGACCATCTGCCCGTCGCCCGTACCGCCGACGCACTTCATCCCGACCACCTTTCCGCCGCCGTCCACGCACTCACCCGGGGTGAGGCTTTCGGTGTGGGCGGTGGCGGTGGCGTTGTGGGTGGCGGCCGTGGCGGTGGCAGCGCCTGTGAGGCCGAGTCCGGCGAGGGCTGCCGTGGCGATGACGGCGCCGAGGATTCGTCGAATGCGCATTTGGTTTCCCTTTCACGGATTGCCGCGGTTGGGGCACTGACCAGCTTGATCTTCACCCATATGGGTGGCGCGTTGGGTTACTCCATTCGGGTGACGTCAGTCGAGAATGGGCCACTGGCGACGCAGGGACGGATACCGGTGCCGCAACCCGCCGGAGAGGCCCTGAGGGCCGTGCTCGCATTCACATACGCAGGTATCACCAGTACGACAACCCGTACGACGTCGGCATGAGCGGGCTGCTCGGGTACGGCGCCGCCCACGAGGCCACCCACGAGTGCGACCTGCTGATCCTGCTCGGCACGGACTTCCCGTACAACGCCTTCCTGCCGGACGATGTGCAGATCGCCCGGATCGACGTACGGCCCGAGGTCCTCGGCCGCCGGTCCCGGCTCGACCTCGCCGTGTGGGGAGACGTCCGCGAGACCCTGCGCTGTCTGATCCCCCGGGTCCGGGAGAAGACCGACCGGCGCCGTCAGGCCGTCTCCATGTCCGGCGACGGCGGATTCTCCATGCTGATGGGCGACTTCCTCACGCTCGTGCAGTACGACCTGCCGGTCAAGATCGTGCTGTTCAACAACTCCTCCCCGAGCATGGTCGAGCTGGAGACGCTGGTCGCGGGCCTGCCCTCGTACGGCACCGCCCACACCAACCCCGACTTCGCCGCCATGGCCCGCGCCTGTGGTGCGCACGGTGTGCGGGTGGAGAAGCCCAAGCAGCTCGCCGGGGCGCTGAAGGACGCCTTCAAGCACAAGGGCCCGGCCCTGGTGGACAGCGTCACCGACCCCAACGCCCTGTCCATCCCACCGAAGATCAGCGCGGAGATGGTCACCGGGTTCGCGCTGTCCGCCTCGAAGATCGTGCCGGGCGGAGGCGTCGGACGCATGCTGCAGATGGCTCGCTCCAACCTGCGTAACGTGCCGCGGCCGTAGAGCGCTTGAGGGTCAGCGGTGTCGGCCGGTGGTGGCGGCGCGGGCCTGCCCCGGCCCTGAGGCCGAGTCAGGACCGTTGCATTCCGGCCAGTTTCGCGGGCTTCCCCGGCACGCCGGCGTCTGGCGGGCGGCATATGCGCTCTTCGTGGCGGGGCGCCCGTGGCGACGTAGGGCGCCCCCGGTGGCCGAATTGAAGGCGGCGGGGTCCTCGAAGCCGCGCCGATCCGCCGTACCGGCGTGGCCGAACCACGAGGCGTCGCCGATTCGACATGACTGCCCCCGCGCGCACAGGGCATGGATCCCCGTGAACATGTTCGACCAGGAGGGGCAGGTTCGGCAACGTGCAGGCGGGGGTCATGAAGAGGCAGGCGCGAGGGGGCGGTCCCGTGGCCATAGGGGCCTCCTCGGCGAACGCGGGGGAAGGAGCCGACACCATCACGGAACGGGCGCACACGCCCCAGCTCAGGCGCAGACTGGGGCGGGCGGATCTCAGGGCGGTGCCCGAGGCCCGCCGGGACATGCGCGAGCTCTTACGGCACTGGGGGAGGCCGGACCGCTCGGAGATAGCCGAACTGCTCACCAGCGAACTCGTCACCAACGCGCTCGTGCACACCGACGACGACGCCGTCCTGACCGCCGTCGTCTCACCGCGCGGACTGCGCGTGGAGGTACGGGACTTCGTGGCCCGCAGGCCGCGCCTGCGCGCGCCGGACACGGGCGAGGACACGCACGGCCGGGGGCTGGTCCTGGTGCAGTCCCTCGCGGACGCCTGGGGCGTAAGGCCGCACGGGGTCGGCAAGTCGGTGTGGTTCGAACTCGGCGCCGAGGCCGCGTGAGCGGGACCGGCAGGAGAGCCGGAAACGGCAACGGGACGGGGGCGTGACCTGCGCGGTCACGCCCCCGTCCCGTTCTGCACCCAGGTCTTAGCCGAACTGCTGTTCGAGGTCCTTCAGCTTGCGCTCGAGCGAGTCCAGCCGCGGCAGAGCCATCGTGTCGTCCTCCGCGGTCAGGTCGACGGCGACCGGCTCAGCGCCCTTGCGGACCGGCTGAAGGGAGGGCCGAGAGAGTACGGGCAGTTGCTCCGGCGTCGATATGGCAGGCTCCGCGGTGGCCGGCGCGGGGGCGCGCTCCATGGCCTGCACCTCGACCTGCCGGCCGCCGGTGCGGCCTACGAAGCCGCGATGGCCCCGGCTGATCGCCTTGAGCTGGGCGCGCTCCACCCGCTGCTGGTCGCGCCGGTGCTGGCGCGCCTGCTCCTTCTGCCGTGCGTCGTCGCGGACCTCTTCGACCGCCTCGTCCAGGCTGCGCACGCCCTCCAGGAGCATCAGCGACCAGGCCCTGTAGGTCTCGCGGGGGGCCCGCAGCCAGCGGACGATGCGGATCTGCGGCAGCGGGCGCGGCACCAGCCCCTGCTCACGCAGCGCGGCCCGGCGGGTCTGCTTCAGGGCGCGGTCGAACAGGACGGCCGCCGACAGGGACATGCCGGAGAAGAACTGCGGCGCGCCGTCGTGGCCGACACCCCGGGGAGCGTGCACCCAGTTGAACCAGGCCGCCGCCGCGGCGAACATCCATACGAGTATCCGGGAGCCGAGGGCCGCGTCACCGTGGCTCGCCTCGCGCACCGCGAGGACGGAGCAGAACATCGCCGCGCCGTCCAGACCGAACGGCACCAGGTACTGCCAGCCGCCCGTCAGTCCGAGGTTCTGCTCGCCGAAACCGACCAGGCCGTGGAAGGACAGCGCGGCCGCCACCGCCGCACAGCAGAACAGAAGTACATAGGAGGCCGTGCCGTAGACGGCCTCCTTGCGCCTGCGGCGCTCCTCGCTGCGCTCCCACGAGTCGTCCGCGCTCGCGTTCTCCCCGGAGGAGCGCTTGCCGCGCGCGAGCACCGCCACCGCCGCCAGCATGCCCAGGAGCAGCACGGCGCCCGGAAGCAGCCAGTTCAGCGATATGTCGGTCAATCTCATCAGGGGTCCCTTGCATTGGGATAGGGCGTAACGCCCGCCATAGTGGCCCACTCCCGAAGGCCCTCAGGGGGTTTCGGGGCAAGAGGCCGCCAAGGAAGTGCAGGGGGATGCCCGGGGCGGCGTTCTGCTCGAACTGCCGCTTGAGGGGCGAGAGTTGAGTTCGAATAAGACTACCCGCACGGATGGTTCCCCGGAAAGTTCCTGGGGCTGGTGAGGAAGTTGTGAATTCCCTGTCCGGGAGTGGACGGTCCGGGTCCGATGATCTTAGTGGACCCGCAGGGCTGCTCCGGACCTGAGGAACCCTCAGGCAGCGGCTGCGGAGGTGAGTTTGGCGATCCGGTCGGTGTCGCAGGTGCGCGGGCAGGTGGCGCAGGTGTCCTCGGGCCGCACGGTGTAGAACATGCAGCAGCTGGCTCGGTCGCGGGTGGACAGCGGCTCGCCGTCGGGCCCGCTCAGTACCCGGAACGCGGCCGAGCCGACGTACGGCCGCGTCGCCCCCGGCAGCAGCAGCTCCAGCTCCCGCACGGCCCGCGCCTCCTCGGCCCCGTCCAGCAGATGGGCGACGTACCACAGCCCCTCCACGACCTCGTCGGTCGCCATGCCCCACAGCGCCCGCCCGCGCCGACGCATCCGCGGCCCGAAGGCGGCGAGCACGGGCTCCAGGTGTTCGGCGACGGCCGCCCGCACCTCGGCCCGCAGTGCCTGGGCGTCGGGTACGACGACGGCGCCGGGCAGGGCGGCCGCGGGGTCGTCCGGCAGACAGGCGAAGGAGGCGGGGCGTACGGCCATGCGGCCGGCGGTGCGGTCGTACGAGAGATGCGTCACGGGCAGCCGGGGGACCCGGCGGTCCAGGAACCACGGGACGGTGATCAGCAGGCAGGCCGGCCAGGCGTAGCGGTGCAGGCCGAAGCTCGCCACGACGTCCGGGCGGGCCCGCCGGCCGTAGTCCCGCAGCACCTGTGCCTCGTCCCAGGCGAGAAAGGCCTCGAGGGCCGCGCCGCCCTCCGCCAGCCCGGCGGCGCCGACCCAGCCCTCGCCCCGGGGCATCGGCTCCGCCGCACCGAGGACGGTCACGGCCAGCCCGGGGTAGGCCGCGGTGAGACGGGCGTACGCGGCGGTGAGCGGCGAGGCCGCAGCGGGCATGGCGGAACCACCGGTCCTTGATCGCGGGAAACCGAAGAGGTAAGGCTAACCTTACCCACCCTCCGGGAAATTTGAACTGTTGCCTCGTGCGCCTATGGTGCTTGACGGACAGGTAACAACCCGCCGTTAATGACCCATGTGCCGACAAGCCGGAGGAGGACCCCGTGAAGCAGGGCGTGCAGGGCTCCGCCGGGATTCAGGGCACCGCCCGGATACCGGCACAGCAGCGCGCGGTCGACGTGACCCGGGAGCGGGACGTCGCCCTGCCGGGCGCGCGGGGCGAGCACACCCACTGTGAGGCGCCGATCCCGCAGCCGCGGGCCGTCGTGCAGCGTTCCTCGGTGCGCGGGCAGATCGTGGACGCGCTGCGTACGGCGCTGGTGGCGGGGGAGCTGAAGCCCGGCGCGGTCTACTCGGCGCCGGTGCTCGGTGAACGCTTCGGGGTGTCGGCGACACCGGTGCGGGAGGCCATGCAGCAGCTCGCGCTGGAGGGTGCCGTCGAGGTCGTGCCCAACCGCGGCTTCCGGGTCGTCGAGCGGGGCGCGCGGGAGCTGGCCGAGCTGGCCGAGGTGCGGGGACTGATCGAGATGCCGGTGATGCTGCGGCTCGCCCGCACGGTGCCGCCCGAGCGGTGGGCCGAGCTCCGTCCCCTGGCGGAGGAGACGGCACGCGCCGCGTCCTCCGGCTGCGCGGCGACGTACGCGGAGTCCGACCGGGCCTTCCACCGGGCGGTGCTGTCCCTGTCCGGCAACGGCCAGCTGGTCCGGATCGCGGAGGACCTGCACCGGCGCTCCCAGTGGCCGCTGGTCGGCGGACCCGTCCGGCAGCGCCGAGCTGACCTGGTGGCGGACGCGGCGGAGCACACGGCGCTGCTGGATGCCCTGATCGCCCGTGACCTGGATGTGGTGCGCGGGCTGGTGGGCGAGCACTTCGCGGGCGCGAGCTGAGGGCTCTCGGCCGCCCGGGGGCTCGCCGTCGGGCTGCGGGACGGCTGCCGGCTGCGGCTGCGCTGTGGCCGTTCGCGCAGTTCCCCGCGCCCCTCAGGTCGCAAGTTCCCGAGAGGCGCGGGGAACTGTGCGATCAGCCCCCGCGCACCCGCAATCGGCCGGGGTCCGCGACCACCCGCCGCCGGGCCCCCTCGTCGAACTCCCGTCCGCCGCGCGACAGGACCTACGCGGTCGCCGCCCCCGGTGCCGGTGGTGTCAGCTGGCGGGCCAGCCAGGTGGGGACACCGCCGAGCAACCGGAACAGCCGCCGGGCCTCCTCCCGTAGCCGCGACGCCTCGGGCTCGGACTCGGCGTCCGCCAAGGACGCGAGCGCAGGCGCCGTACCCACCAGGTAGCCCAACTCCTCCCGGATCCGCAGCGATTCGGTGAAACCGTGCCGCGCTTCCGCCAACTCGCCGTCCCGGAGAGCGAGTCCGGCCAGGTGGCGCCAGGTGAAGGACAGCAGGAGGGGGTCGGCGTGCGCCGTGGCGCCCGCGTGGGCCCGGCGGTAGGCCGCCCGCGCCGCCTGCGGGGAGCGGGCGAGGTTCTCGGCCAGCAGGCCCCTGCGGAAGTCCAGCAACGCCCTGCCCGCACCCCCCGGAGGGATCAGCGCCGCCGCCCGCCCCAGCGCGGCCCGCGCCTCGTCCGCCCGGTCCCGTACGGCGTGCAGCGTGGCCGAGTAGGCGAGCTGGCCGCGTTCGCAGGCGGCCGCCCCCCGCTCCTCGTCGGTGTGCGCCAGCGCCTCGGCCGTACGCAGCGCGTCCTCCGCCTCGGCCCAGCCCCGCTCGGTGTACAGGCACCGCTCGACCAGCAGCGCGGCCCGCTGGAGGGCGGCGGCCGGCGTGTCCGGTGGCAGCAGGGCCGCCGCGTCGGCCCAGCACGCCCGCGAGCGCAACCGCCACACCGCGGTCTGGAGAGGATCGTCCCCGGCGGTCGTTCCATTACCAGACATGGCGGAATACGCCACGTTGCCCTCCCCGAGCACGCCATCGAGCTGTTGAGTGGTGGCGGCATTCCAGCACCAATGGCCGGGCCGGGCCAAGAGGGTGGGTGAAAGATTTCACAAAGTAGTGGGGCATTGGCGTGACTTGGTTTGGCCGCCCCACGCCCGGCTGACCTCAGCTCATGCGCAGTGCCAGGAAGAAGTCCAGCTTGTCTTCGAGGCGCGAGAGGTCCCGTCCCGTCAACTGCTCGATACGGCCGACCCGGTAGCGCAGCGTGTTGACGTGCAGGTGGAGCCGGGTGGCGCAGCGGGTCCAGGAGCCGTCGCAGTCCAGGAACGCCTCCAGGGTCGGGATCAGCTCGGCCCGGTGCCGCCGGTCGTAGTCCTTGAGCGGGTCCAGCAGACGGGCCGTGAAGGCGCGGCGGACGTCGTCCGGGACGAACGGGAGCAGCAGGACGTGCGAGGCCAGTTCCTGGTGGCCGGCGGCGCAGACCCGGCCGGGGCGGGCCGCGGCGACCCGGCGGGCGTGCCGGGCCTCCTCCAGGGCGCCGCGCAGCCCCTCCGCCGAGTGCACGGCCGCGCTGACCCCGAGCGTGAGCCGCCCGTCGTCGTTCAGGCCCGCCGACAGCGACTCCCGTACCGACTGCAGCAGTGCGTCGGCGAGCAGGCCGGTCTCCGAGCCGTCGTGCTCGGAGGAGACCGCCGGGAGCGGTACGAGCGCGATGGCCTCGTCGCCCGTGTGCGCGACGGCGATGCGGTCCGAGGGCTCCGGGCCCGTGGCCAGGGGGTCGACCAGGACCTCCTCCAGCAGCGACTGGGCGACCGGGCCGCCCTCGATCTCGTCGCCCTCCCACTCGACGCGGGCCACCACCACCTGCCAGTGCGGGGCAGCGCCGAGCCCGGGCAGCAGCACCGGCGCCGCGACCCTCAGGCGCGCGGCGATCTCGGCGGGCGCGGCACCCGTCTGCACCAGCTCCAGCACCTCCTGGGCGAGCCGGCGCCGTACCGTGCGCGCCGCGTCCCGGCGGTCCCGCTCGACGGCGATCAGCTGGGTGACGCCCTGGAGCAGATCGAGGCGCTCATCCGGCCAGTCCCCGGCGTCCGCCTCGACGGCCAGCAGCCAGTCCGACAGGACCGTCTCGCGCACATCGCGGGCCGCCTGCGGGGAACGCCCGGAGGAGCGGATCGGGAACAGGGAGTACCGGACGCCGCCCAGGACCACCCGGTGCGGACCGCGGCGCCCGGTGCGGGCGGCGGCCAGGTGCTCGGCGGCGAGCTTGGCGCAGGCCTCCGGCGGCAGCTCCGGGCCCGTGGCCTTGGAGCCCGCGATCAGCCGGCCCGTGGGGGAGAGCACCCAGGCGCGCAGGTCCAGATCGGAGCCGAGCAGGTCCAGGACCACGTCCGGGCCGCCGCCCGCCGGGCCGGAGGTCATCATCCGCCGGTGCCGGTCCACCACCGCCGCCAGGTCCCCGGCCCGCTCGCCGGAGACCTGCCGCACGACGTGCTCGGTGATCGTCGCGAACGCCACCGACTCGTGCACCGCGAACAGCGGCAGCCGGTGCCGGGCGCAGGCCAGCACCAGATCGTCGGGCACATCGCCCAGCTCGGCCTCGCCGGCGGCGAGGGCCGCCACCCCGGCCTGCACGAGGAGGCGCACGAAGTGCTCGGAGTCGTCCGCGTCCCGGCGCCAGGCCAGGCCCGTCAGCACCAGTTCGCCGCCCGCGAGGTAGCGGCTCGGGTCGCGCAGGTCGGTGGTCATGACCCCGCGTACGGAGCGGTCCAGCTCGTCTTCGCCACCGAGCAGCCGCAGGCCCAGCGCATCGGTGTCCAGCAGTGCGCGCAGCCGCATCTCGTCGCCGCCGTTCTTTGTCTCGAAAACTACGATGAATCTTGATGGGTGACGGGGGAGGGACCCGACGCGGGGCGCACAGGCCGTTCTCCGGGGTCGTCGGGCTGTTTCCTGCGTTTCCCGAGGAAAACGGAGAGGTTACCGATGACCTCCGTTCATACGAATCTACAAGATGCCCGCAGTGGCCAGCCAACTCCTTCATGGTTTCGGTGACTGACCCCGCCGGAGTACGGGGCGGTGTACTGAGTCCACTCCGCGTTAACAGGACATGAACGAGCCGGGCCCGCCGCACACGGATTGGCTCAATACGTACGACCCACGAGACGAAGAAGAAGAGAGCCGGTCATGGACTTCCTTCGCCCCGCCAGCTGGGAGGAGGCGCTCGCCGCAAAGGCCGAGCACCCCACCGCTGTGCCGATTGCGGGTGGCACCGATGTGATGGTCGAGATCAACTTCGACCACCGCCGGCCCGAGTACCTCCTCGACCTCAACCGCATCGGCGACCTCTCCGAGTGGGAGGTCGGCGCGGACTCCGTACGGCTGGGTGCCTCCGTCCCGTACACCAAGATCATGCAGAATCTCCGTGCCGAGCTGCCGGGTCTCGCGCTCGCCTCGCACACGGTCGCCTCCCCGCAGATCCGCAACCGCGGCGGTGTCGGCGGCAACCTCGGCACGGCCTCGCCCGCCGGTGACGCCCACCCCGCCCTGCTCGCGGCCGGCGCCGAGGTCGAGGCGGAGTCGGCGGCCCGCGGCACCCGCCTGATCCCGATCGACGCGTTCTACACCGGCGTCAAGCGCAACGCGCTCCAGCCCGACGAGCTGATCCGCGCCGTCCACATCAAGAAGGCGGACGGACCGCAGCAGTACTCCAAGGTCGGCACCCGCAACGCCATGGTCATCGCGGTGTGCGCCTTCGGACTCGCCCTGCACCCCGAGACCCGCACCGTCCGGACCGGCATCGGCTCCGCCGCCCCGACGCCCGTGCGGGCCAGGACCGCCGAGGACTTCCTGAACGCGGCCCTGGAAGAGGGCGGCTTCTGGGACAACGGAAAGATCATCACCCCGTCGGTCGCCAAGCAGTTCGCGGACCTGTGCTCCGCGGCCTGCAACCCGATCGACGACGTCCGGGGGACCGCCAGCTACCGCCGCCACGCGGTCGGTGTCATGGCCCGCCGGACACTCACCTGGACCTGGGAGTCGTACCGCGGCACCCGCCACGCCTCGGAGGGAGCTGCGTAATGCGTGTCAACTTCACCGTCAACGGACGCCCGCAGGAAGCAGACGACGTCTGGGAGGGCGAGTCGCTGCTGTACGTCCTGCGCGAGCGGCTCGGCCTGCCCGGTTCCAAGAACGCCTGCGAGCAGGGCGAGTGCGGCTCCTGCACGGTCCGCCTGGACGGCGTCCCGGTCTGTTCCTGCCTGGTCGCGGCCGGACAGGCCGAGGGCCGCGAGGTCGTGACCGTCGAGGGCCTCGCGGACTACGCCAAGCAGCGCACCGAGGGCGGCTGCACGACCGGCGCCTGCGGCACCTCGCTCGACGCGGCCAAGGGATGGCAGGCCAAGGGCACCGACTCGCAGACCGGCGAGGGCGAGGAACTCTCCCCGATCCAGCAGGCGTTCATCGACGCCGGCGCCGTCCAGTGCGGCTTCTGCACCCCCGGTCTGCTGGTCGCCGCCGACGAGATGCTGGAGAACAACCCGAACCCGTCCGACGCGGACATCCGCGAGGCGCTGTCGGGCAACCTGTGCCGCTGCACGGGCTACGAGAAGATCATGGACGCGGTCCGCCTGGCGGCCGCCCGGCAGGGAGAGGCGGTCTGAGCATGCCCACCAACGGCGCTCCCACCAAGATCACCCAGGGTTCCCGTACCAAGGGCGGTATCGGTGAGTCCACGCTCCGCCCGGACGGCACCCTCAAGGTCACCGGCGAGTTCGCGTACTCGTCCGACATGTGGCACGAGGACATGCTGTGGGGCCAGATCCTGCGCTCCACCGTCGCCCATGCCGAGATCGTCTCGATCGACACCGGTGAGGCCCTGGCCACGCCCGGCGTCTACGCGGTCCTGACCTACGACGACCTGCCCACCGAGGTGAAGAACTACGGCCTGGAGATCCAGGACACCCCGGTCCTCGCCCACGGCAAGGTACGCCACCACGGCGAGCCGGTCGCGATCGTCGCCGCCGACCACCCGGAGACGGCACGCCGCGCCGCCGCCAAGATCAAGGTGGAGTACAAGGAGCTGCCCGTCATCACCGACGAGGCCTCCGCCACCGCGCCGGACGCCATCCTCATCCACGAGGGCCGCGACGACCACCACATCGGCCACGTCCCGCACCCGAACATCGTCCACCGCCAGCCGATCGTCCGCGGCGACGTGGAGGCGGCCCGCGGGCGGGCCGACGTAATCGTCGAGGGCGAGTACACCTTCGGCATGCAGGACCAGGCCTTCCTCGGCCCCGAGTCCGGCCTTGCCGTGCCCGAGGAGGACGGCGGCGTCCACCTCTACATCGCCACCCAGTGGCTCCACTCCGACCTGCGCCAGATCGCGCCCGTCCTCGGCCTACCCGAGGACAAGGTGCGCATGACGCTGTCGGGCGTCGGCGGCGCCTTCGGCGGCCGCGAGGACCTGTCGATGCAGATCCACGCCTGCCTGCTGGCGCTGCGCACCGGCAAGCCCGTCAAAATCGTCTACAACCGGTTCGAGTCCTTCTTCGGGCACGTCCACCGCCACCCGGCGAAGCTCCACTACGAGCACGGCGCGACCAAGGACGGCAAGCTCACGCACATGAAGTGCAGGATCGTGCTGGACGGCGGCGCCTACGCGTCCGCCTCCCCGGCGGTCGTCGGCAACGCCTCCTCGCTCTCGGTCGGCCCGTACGTCGTCGACGACGTCGACATCGAGGCCATCGCCCTCTACACCAACAACCCGCCCTGCGGCGCCATGCGCGGCTTCGGCGCGGTCCAGGCCTGCTTCGCCTACGAGGCGCAGATGGACAAGCTGGCGAAGAAGCTGGGCATGGACCCGGTGGAGTTCCGGCAGCTGAACGCGATGGAGCAGGGGACGATCATGCCGACCGGGCAGCCGGTCGACTCCCCGGCCCCGGTCGCCGAACTGCTGCGCCGCGTCAAGGCGATGCCGATGCCGCCCGAGCGCCAGTGGGAGTCCAGCGAGGGCGCCGACGTACGGCAGCTGCCCGGTGGTCTGTCCAACACCACGCACGGCGAAGGCGTCGTACGCGGTGTCGGCATCGCGGTAGGCATCAAGAACGTCGGCTTCTCCGAGGGCTTCGACGACTACTCCACCGCCAAGGTGCGCATGGAGGTCATCGGCGGCGAGCCGGTCGCGACCGTGCACACCGCGATGGCGGAGGTCGGCCAGGGCGGTGTCACCGTCCACGCGCAGATCGCCCGCACCGAGCTGGGCGTCACGCAGGTCACCATCCGCCCGGCCGACACCCAGGTGGGCAGCGCCGGTTCGACCTCGGCCTCGCGGCAGACCTACGTCACCGGCGGCGCCGTGAAGCACACCTGTGAACTCGTCCGCGAGAAGGTCCTGGAGATCGGCCGCCGCAAGTTCGGCACCTACCACCCCGCCTGGGCCACCGCCGAACTCCTCCTGGAGGGCGGCAAGGTCGTCACCGACGGCGGCGAGGTCCTCGGCGACCTGGCCGACGTCCTGGAGGGCGAGACCGTCGAGATCGAGGCGGAGTGGCGGCACCGGCCGACCGAGGCCTTCGACCTGCACACCGGCCAGGGCAACGGACACGTCCAGTACTCCTTCGCCGCGCACCGCGCGGTCGTCGAGGTCGACACCGAACTCGGCCTGGTCAAGGTCATCGAGCTGGCCTGCGCCCAGGACGTCGGCAAGGCGCTCAACCCGCTCTCCGTCGTCGGCCAGATCCAGGGCGGTACGACCCAGGGCCTGGGCGTGGCGGTGATGGAGGAGATCATCGTCGATCCGAAGACGGCCAAGGTCAGGAACCCGTCCTTCACGGACTACCTGATCCCCACGATTCTCGACACGCCGACCATCCCGGTCGACGTGCTCGAACTCGCCGACGACCACGCCCCGTACGGGCTGCGCGGCATCGGCGAGGCCCCGACCCTGTCGTCCACTCCGGCCGTCCTCGCGGCGATCCGGAACGCGACCGGGCTGGAGCTCAACCGCACTCCGGTACGGCCCGAGCACCTCACGGGGACCGTGTAGCACCCCAGCTCTCCGGGCGGCGCAGGGAACGTCACACACTCCGCCGCGCCGCCCGGAGGAACCCCCTTTGAGTTCCGCACCGCTCGCGGTCCTTGAAGTACCAGGAAATTCGTTCGTCTCGGGCCGTCCCCCGGGTCGTCCATTCCCCAAATCCCGTGACCGCAGAGGCGGTTGTACGGGTGCCCCTGTGAACCTTGGGAGATGGCACCATGACCCAGCAGTCAGTGGAGCCCAGGACCGCAGCCGACGACGCCGGCGATGGCAGCCGCGTCCCGGCCGGGCGGTCCTGGCTCGACCGGTACTTCCACATATCCAGAAGAGGGTCCACGGTCTCGCGTGAGGTCCGCGGCGGCATCACCACCTTCATGGCGATGGCCTACATCCTCCTGCTCAACCCCCTCATCCTGTCCGGCAAGGACGCGGCGGGGGACACGCTCGGCCAGAAGGCACTGATCACCGCGACCGCGTTCGCGGCGGCCTTCACCACGCTGCTGATGGGCTTCGTCGGCAAGGTGCCCCTCGCGCTCGCCGCCGGCCTGTCCGTCTCCGGCGTCCTGTCCTCGCAGGTCGCCCCGCAGATGACCTGGCCACAGGCCATGGGCATGTGTGTGATGTACGGCGTCGTCATCATGCTGCTGGTCGTCACCGGCCTGCGCGAGATGATCATGAACGCGATTCCGCTCGCGCTCAAGCACGGCATCACGATGGGCATCGGTCTCTTCATCGCCCTCATCGGTTTCTACAAGGCCGGCTTCGTGCACCAGGGCAAGGCCACCCCGGTGAGCCTCGGCCCCGCCGGTGAACTCGCCGGCTGGCCGGTCCTGCTCTTCGCCGGCACCCTCCTGCTGATCTTCATGCTGCAGGCCCGGAACATCCCCGGCGCCATCCTCATCGGCATCATCTCCGGCACGGTCGTCGCCGCCGTCCTCAACGGGCTCGGCGTCATCGACCCCAAGCAGTGGGCGAACGGCGCCCCCGAACTGCACGGCGGCGCGGTCTCGATGCCCGACTTCTCGCTCTTCGGACACGTCGAGTTCGGCGGCTGGGGCAAGGTCGGCGCGATGACCGTGGGCATGATCGTCTTCACGCTCGTGCTCGCCGGGTTCTTCGACGCGATGGCCACCATCATCGGCGTCGGCACCGAGGCCAACCTGGCCGACGACAAGGGCCGTATGCCGGGCCTGTCCAAGGCGCTGTTCATCGACGGCGCCGGCGGTGCGATCGGCGGTGTGTCGGGCGGCTCCGGCCAGACGGTGTTCATCGAGTCGGCCACCGGCGTCGGCGAGGGCGCCCGTACCGGTCTCGCCTCCGTCGTCACCGGCCTGTTCTTCGCTGCCTGTCTGTTCTTCACCCCGGTCACGGCGATCGTCCCGCAGGAGGTCGCCTCCGCCGCCCTGGTCGTCATCGGCGCCATGATGCTGATGAACGCCCGGCACGTGGACTGGGCCGACCGCGCCACCGCGATCCCGGTCTTCCTGACCGTCGTCCTGATGCCGTTCACGTACACCATCACCACCGGTGTCGCCGCGGGCGTCATCTCCTACGTGGCCATCAAGACCGCCCAGGGCAAGGCCCGCGAGATCGGTGCCTTCATGTGGGGTCTGACGGTCATCTTCCTGGTCTACTTCGCGCTCCATCCCATCGAGGGCTGGCTCGGCGTGCACTAGCCGCCCGCCCGACGCCCTTCCACGCAACCCGTTAGGAGACCGAGAGATGCTGGACATCGCCGAGGAGCTGAACCGGTGGGTCGAGCAGGGCCGTGACTTCGCCGTCGCCACCGTGGTGGCCGTCGGCGGCAGCGCCCCGCGCCAGCCGGGCGCCGCCCTCGCGGTGGACGCCGACGGCACGGCCATCGGCTCGGTCTCCGGCGGGTGCGTGGAAGGCGCCGTGTACGAGCTGTGCCAACAGGCACTCGAGGACGGGGAAACCGTGCTCGAGCGCTTCGGATACAGCGACGAGGACGCCTTCGCCGTGGGCCTGACCTGCGGGGGCATCATCGACATCCTGGTCACACCGGTCCGCGCGGACGGTCCCGCCCGGCCGGTGCTCGCGGCCGCGCTGGCCGCCGCCGCCGGTGGGGAGGCGGCGGCGGTCGCGCGGATCGTCGAGGGGCCGGCCGACCTGAGGGGCCGGGCTCTGCTCGTACGTCCCGACGGTTCCTGGGACGGCGGTTTCGGCGCCCACCCCGAACTGGACCGGACGGTGGCCGCCGAGGCCGGCGCCTTCCTGGACGCGGGCCGCACCGGCACCCTGGAGATCGGCGAGCAGGGCTCGCGCTGCGGCGCCCCGCTGACCGTCCTGGTGGAGTCCTCGGTCCCCGCCCCCCGGATGATCGTCTTCGGCGCGATCGACTTCGCCTCCGCGCTGGTCCGCGTCGGCAAGTTCCTGGGCTACCGCGTGACGGTGTGCGACGCCCGCCCGGTGTTCGCCACCCGGGCCCGCTTTCCCGAGGCCGACGAGATCGTCGTCGAGTGGCCCCACACGTACCTGGAGGGCACCGAGGTCGACGGCCGCACCGTGCTGTGCGTCCTCACCCACGACGCCAAGTTCGACGTGCCGCTGCTGCGGCTGGCCCTGCGCCTGCCGGTCGCCTACGTCGGCGCGATGGGCTCCCGCCGCACCCACCTGGACCGCAACGAGCGCCTGCGCGACATCGGCGTCACCGAACTCGAACTGGCCCGTCTGCGCTCCCCGATCGGCCTGGACCTCGGCGCCCGTACGCCCGAGGAGACCGCCCTGTCCATCGGCGCGGAGATCGTCGCGAACCGGCGGGGCGGCAGCGGGATCTCCCTGACCGGAGCCCACACCCCGATCCACCATGACGCGACCTCACGCCCGGCGGGGCGGATCGGGTCGGTGGCCTGAGACCGGGCCGGTGGGCCGAGGCGCACGCGGGAGGGGCGATTGCCGGCCGGCGCCGCCCTGAGCCGCGCTGTCCGGACCCGGCATGCCGTTCGCCGTCGGCGAGCGCCCGCCCGCGGACGCCGGCCACCGCGGTGGCCGTTGCCGATCGCCCGTCCCCGTGCGCGTGCCCCTCACTCACGGCCGCCTGAGCAACCGGTTGATCGCCCGCCCGAACACCGCGCGTGACGCTCGCTCCAGCACGCCGTCGAGGAAGCGCGGCAAGAGGCGGAGCCGCAGCTCCTCCCGCCACACCACCCGGGTACGGCCCCCGGGCCCCGGCCGGACCTCGATCTCGGCCCAGCCGAGCACGACCCGCCCGCGTTTCTCCAGGCGGCACAGGCCGGGCCCGCCGTCGTCCGGCGGGCGCCAGAGCGTGACCTCCATGGGGTCCTCGAAGGCGAGGGGGCCGAAGCCTGAACGGGCCACGAAGCGTGTGCCCTCCCGGGTCGGCGCGGGCGTGACCACGGTGATCCGGGTGAGCGGGACCACGTCGCCGTGGCGCGGCCACTCGGTGAGCCGGCGCCACACCTCGTCGAGGGGGAGCGGCACGGTGCGTCGGAGAGAGAAGAAGGGCACAGCACGATCGTAGGGAATAACCGTCGGCCACCTGCGAGTTCGCTCCCGGCTCACCTCTCCGGGGCAGCAGCGGGACGACCGCCGGCGCACGGGTGAGCACACGAGTGGCCGATGGGACGCAACGTGCTCACCCTGGAAGGGTGAGCACCGCGGACCGCACCGCGGCGGCCTCCGGCCTGAGCGGGTTCCTGGAGAGCCCCGTCGTCGGCATGGCTCCGTGGATCATCTTCTCCCTGCTGGTCGGACCGGGCCGGTTCGAGATCTCGGTCGCTCTCGCCCTGGCCTGCTCGGTCGCCCTGATCCTCCTGGGCAGGCTGGCCCACCGGGGCAGCTCATGGAAGCTCCTGGAACTCTCCGACCTGGTCTTCTTCGCCGGCATGGCCGTCGTGGGCATCCTGGCGAGCGACGGCACGCTGCGCTGGCTCGAGACGTATGCCGGGGAGGTCTCCAACATCGCCCTGGTGCTGATCGCCTTCGGCTCGATGGCCGTCCGGATGCCGTTCACCCTCCAGTACGCCCGCGAACAGGTCGACCCGGCCCTCTGGGACACACCCGCGTTCCTGCGCACCAACTACGTCATCACCGGGGTGTGGGGGCTCGCCTTCCTGGTGGCGGCGCTCGCGGGCGGCTACGGCGACCTCGTCCTGCACAACCCGAACAACCTCTGGACCGGCTGGATCATCCAGCTCCTGGCCATCGTCGCGGCCTTCCGGTTCACCGACTGGTACCCCGACGTGGTCCGTGCCCGCGCCCGGCGCGACAGCGGACTGCCGGGCCCGGCCCCGCCCCGGGTGGCCGACCTGGTGCTGCCGCTGGCCGGCCTGCTGGTGCCGATCGGGATCGCCGTCCTGGTCTTCGACGCCATGTGGTGGCTGGGCGCGGCCCTCATCGTGGCCGGCACGCTGCTCACCAAGGCGTTGCGGGACGCCGGGACCGGCCCGGCCGCGGGCGCTTGACCTGGCAGGTAATCGACCCCGGGGCCGGCTCCGGGAAAGATCGGGAGCGTGGCACGACGGGACGCCCCGTCCCGTCCGAACCCGCCCGGACCACCCCGAGGAGCCCCCATGCCGTACTACGAGAGCCCCGTCGACGGCACCCGTCTGCACTATGTCGACCACGGCCCCGCCTCCGGACCCGTCGTCGTCTTCGTCAGCAGCGCGTACCTCGGCCACGAGCTGTGGGAGTACCAGATGCTGCCGCTGGCCGAGGCCGGCTACCGGTGCGTCGGGTTCGACCGGCGCGGCCACGGACGCTCGGACGACACCTGGCTCGGCTACGACCTCGACACCCTCGCCGACGATGTCCACGGCCTGCTCGACCACCTCGACCTGCGGGAAGCGACGCTGATCGGGCACTCCGTCGGCGCCGCCGAGGTGGTTCGCTGCCTGACCCGGCACGGCTCCGGCCGGGTGGCCCGGGCCGCGCTCGTCGCCGGCCTCACCCCGGGCCTCGTCCGCTCGCCGGGCCTTCCGCAGGGCGTGGACCCGGAGGTGGTGCGCGCCGACGACGAGGTCTTCCGGCGCGACCGCGCGGGGTACTTCACCGCCGCGGCGGACGACTTCTTCGCCATCGGCCGGCCCGGCAACGAGCTGTCCGCCGCCTATGTCCGGTACCTCGTGGACCGCTGTCTGGCCGCCACCCCCCGCGCCGCGAACGAGGTGCGGGCCGTGGTCGCCGCCCTCGACCTCACCGCCGAACTGCCCGGCGTGAGTGTCCCGGTACTCGTCGTGCACGGCACCCATGACACCTCGGCACCCCTCGCGCTCACCGGGGAACGCGCCGCGCGGCTGCTGCCGCACGCCACGCTGAAGGTGTACGAGAACGGCGGCCACGGCCTGTTCGCCACCCACGCGGAACAGCTCACGGCGGACCTGCGGGAGTTCATCGACGCGGGGGCCGCCCCGCGTCGTCCGGGTGCGCCGGACGAGGGCCGCGCGGCTGTTTCGGCCGAGGGGCGCGAAGGGCGTTCGGCCCGGAACGGCCGGCGCATCCCGGCCTGAACCTCTTCGAGTTCACACCCGGTACCGAGTTCACACCCGGTACCGAGGCCACACCCGGTACCGAGGCCACACCCGGTACCGAGGTCAGGGTCGGTACACCTGCCCCGGCTCGGCCTTGCCGGGCGCCAGCAGCTGGGGCACCGTCACGAAGACGTACCCGCGCTCCTTCAGTGCGTCGATGATGCCGGGAACGGCGGGCACGGTGCCCTTGTAGATGTCGTGCAGCAGGATGATCCCGTCCCGGGACGCCTGCTCCAGCACCCGCTTGGTGATCAGCGCGGAGTCG
Organism: Streptomyces sp. NPDC101151; assembly: GCF_044768335.1. NCBI lineage: Bacteria > Bacillati > Actinomycetota > Actinomycetes > Kitasatosporales > Streptomycetaceae > Streptomyces > Streptomyces sp. NPDC101151. The sequence continues at coordinate 505,978 of NZ_JBIWPP010000004.1, forward strand.
TTGGTCGTGTAGTCCTTCGCGGTCACGCTCCACAGCACCTCCGCGAGGCCCTGCTCCCTGGCGATCTTGTGGACGTCGGCGTCCGTGCGGCCCTGCGGCGGGCGCATCAGCGTGGGCTTGTGCCCGGTGAGCCGCTCTATCGCGTCGTTGGGCCGCTTCAGCTCCTCCCGTATCTGCGCGTCCGAGATCCGGGTGAGGATCTTGTGGTCCCAGGTGTGGCTCGCCACCTCGTGGCCCTCGGCCGCCATCCGCTTGACCAGCTCCGGATACGTGTCGATGTGCCGCTTGCCGAGCAGGAAGAAGGTCGCCGGGACCTTCTTCTCCTTGAGGATGTCCAGCAGCCGTGCCGAGTTCTCGCTGGGCCCGGCGTCGAAGGTGAGCGCGATGCACTTGGCCCGGCGGCAGTCGACGGTCCCGAACCGGGCCTGTGCCCCGTGCGCGGCCTCGGCCCGTGCGCCGCTCGGCGAGGTCGTGTCGACCTCGGCGCAGCCGGACACCGTGAGAGCCAGACAGGCCACGGCGGAGGCGAGCGCGGACAGACGCAACCTTCGGCGCCCTCCGTGCATCTTCTGGGGCGCGGGCTGCGAGGCCGGGTTCGTCCCGGCCGAAGTCGAAAGAGGCATGCGGGGACTATACACTCAGTGTATAGATCGCATGTTCGAATACTTGCGCGTGCGCCGCGGACCACAAGCCGGGTCGCCGTAGCACCATGGAGGTACGGGCGAGCAGAGGACCCCCGGCGAGAGGACGAGCCCATGCGCTACCGGGACCGTGCCGAGGCCGGACGGACACTCGCCGGCCTGCTGAGCGACCTGCACGACCGGGGCGAACTCCCCGACCCCGTCGTCCTGGCCCTGCCCCGGGGCGGGATCGCCGTGGCCGCGCCCGTCGCCCGGGCCCTGGGTGCCCCGCTCGACGTGCTCGTCGTACGCAAGATCGGCGCCCCGCACCACGAGGAGTTCGCCGTCGGTGCCCTCGCCGCCGACGACCCGCCCCTCTTCGACACCGACACCCTCGATCACCTGGGCCTGACCGAGGAGCGACTCGCCCCGGTCGTGGAGCGGGAGCGGCGCGAACTGGCCCGGCGCGAGCAGCGCTACCGCGGCGACCGCCCGCCTCTGGAGCTGCGCGGCCGTACCGTCATCGTCGTCGACGACGGCCTGGCCACCGGTGCGACCGCCCGCGCCGCGCTGCGCCATGTGTCGCGCCGCGCCCCCGCCCGGGTCGTCCTGGCGGTCCCGGTCGGCGCCCCGGACTCCCTGGACCGGCTCGCCGACGAGGCCGACACCGTCGTGTGCCCGTACCGGCCGGCCGCGTTCAGCGCCGTCGGCCAGTGGTACGACGACTTCGCGCAGCTGACCGACGCCGACGTGCTCGGCGCACTCCATGTGCGGTGAACGAGGAGCGAGGATGCCCGAACTGGCCGAGGCGGAGGCGCGAGACCGGTTCACCGCCGCCCGGGTGGCCCGGCTGGCCACGGTCGACCCGGCCGGCCGCCCCCACCAGGTGCCGGTGGTCTTCGCCCGGCGCACCCTCGACGGCGCCGACGGGCTGGTGACCGCCGTCGACCACAAGCCCAAGACCACCACCCGGCTCCAACGGCTCCGCAACATCGCCGCCCACCCGGCCGTGTGCCTGCTCGCGGACGCCTACGACGAGAACTGGGACCACCTGTGGTGGGTCCGCGCCGACGGCGAGGCCCGCATCCTGCCGCCCGACGCCGCCGATCCGGCAGCACACCGGGCCTACGGGACCGCCGTCGCGCTGCTGTGCGAGAAGTACCCGCAGTACCGGGACCACCCGCCGGGCGGCCCGGTGATCGCCGTCACCGTACGCAGGTGGACGGGATGGCAGGCCCGCACGCAGTGAAGCCGGACCCGGTCGGCGGCGTACCGGTCCGACTCGGCGCGGGAGAAGCTCTCCTGGCGGGTGCCCCGCACCTCTGGATCACCGCGGGCCCCCGCCCGTCCGCGACAACCCGTGCACACCAGTGGTACCGAAAGAGTACGCGGAGTAACCTCGGTTGACATGACGCGCACGGGGGAGCGAGCCGTCAAGTCGCGGTTACGGACGCCACCTTGGGTTGCCCGCATCGAACAGCCGGACGGGCTGGTCCTCGGTGCGGGGGTGCTGCTCGCCCCCGACCGGGTGCTCACCGCGGCCCATGTCGTGCGACCCGGTCGGCCCTATGTCGTCCACTTCGTCGGCGTTCCCGGCGTTCCCGGCGTGGCCGCCGTGGTCCGGGAGGACGAGTACGTACCGGAGCGGAACGACGCCTTCGGCGACCGCAGCGGCGATCTGGCCCTGCTGAGGCTGGCACAGCCGCTGCCCGCCGAGCACACCACCCGCCTCTACCGGCTCGCCTCGCCGCACGGGCCGGTGAGCATGTACGGCTTCCCGGCCGGCGACGACGGCGGCCGCTGGCACGGCGCCACCCTGGTCGCCGCCCGCGGCCGGGACAACCAGGTGCAGCTGCGCCCGCAGACCCCGGACGAACTCGCCGCCCCGGGCTTCAGCGGCGGGGGAGTGGTCGACCACGAGACCGACGAGGTCATCGGGATCGTCCTCAGTGTCGACGTGGGCCCGGGCTCCGTCTTCAGCTACATGAGCCCCACCGAGACCATCCTGAGCCATCTGCCGCAGGCCGCCGTCTGGACCGAGGGCGCCGAAGCCGTCGACCCGGCGCTGCGCCCCGGAGTGACGGCCGCGGCCGGCCGGCTCGACGTGCCGTTCGCCACCGAACTCGCCTCCTGGTTCCGGGGCGAGGGCTGGCCGGTGCTCGTCACCGTGGTCCCCGCCCGCAGCGGCCGCGCCTGGACCCTCACCCGTGCCGTCACGCTGGCCGACCGGGAACTGCGCACCCAGCAGAACACCAGCGCCTTCAGCCACGACCCGCCCGAAACCGTGCCCCCGGCCGGCGGTCACGATCTCGCCCTGGACGTCAAGAACATGACGGCCGCTCAGGTGATGGACCGGATCGCCGGACGGCTTGGCATCCGCGGCGACCCCCGGCCCGAGCGGCTCGGCGCCCTGCGGGTCCCGCTCGCCGCGGTCCTGGTCGGCGTGGACCAGGCCGCCGAACCCGACGCCCTGCTGGGCCTACTGGACCGCCTCGCCCAGCAGGGGGCCAGGCTGTTACTGGTCTTCCGCCGCCCGGGCGACCGCTCGGCCCGCGCGGCCGAATCCTTCGTACAGCGACCGCTGCGCGACCGCTGGGCCCGGCTGCACCGCGAACTCGACTACATAGTCGACGAGTTGGGGCCCGCCCTCGACGAGCACCGCGACCGAGTGTCGGTGGACCCGGGCACCCGGCACCTGCTGGACCAGGCGGAAGCCGGCGTACGGCGCACCCGGATGCTGCGCGCATGGGTGGCCCACACCCCCGAACGGGAGAGGGAACCCCGCCTGGCCGACCTGCTGTTCACCTTCGAGGACGCCGCCGAACGACGCAGCCGGCGCCTGGAACAGGCGGTCCAGGTCCTCGACGCCCGGGTGCACCGCCGCGAGGAACTCCTCGGCCGGGTCACCGCCGAGTGGCCGCTGTGCCGGGAACGGGCCGCGGCCGAGGGCGGCGACCGTGTCGTGGAGGCCTACCGGCTCTACGAACTCGCCCTGTCGCTGCTGCGGCAGACCCCGTGCGACGTGGACGCGGCGGAGACCGCCGTCCGGCGGTTCGTCGGCTTCTGCTCCGGCACGGCGCCCGGACCCGGCACGACATCCGGAAGGGGAGGCGGCTCATGACCTCGTGCATCCGGCCCGGCTGCGCCGGCCACATCATGGGCACCGGCTACTGCGACACCTGCGGACACAGGCATCCGGAGCCGCAGACCGACCCGCCGCCGCCGCCACCGGGCCCCGGCACCGAGGAACCACCCGCCCCGCAGCCCACGCACGCCGTCGCCGGCGTCGGCGAACTCGACCAGCACGGACTGGTCCTGCTGCCCGACGTCCCCGTCCCCGAGGGCGGGCTGGTCGAAGACCCCCGGCCGCCCACCGGCGGCGGCCGCTGCGGCGCCGACGGCTGCACCATGACCATCGGCATCGGCTACGGCGGCCAGCCCGCCCGCGCCACCGGCCGCTGCCCCCGCTGCGGCACCCCCTACTCCTTCCTGCCCCAGCTGAACAAGGGCGACATGGTCGCCGACCACTACCGGATCCTGGGCTGCCTGGCCCGCGGCGGCCTCGGCTGGATCCACCTCGCCGAGGACACACGCGCCGACGGCTACCGCGTCGTCCTCAAAGGGCTGATCAACATCCACGACGCGCTCGCCCGCCGCAACGCCGTCGAGGAGCGCCGCTCGCTCACCGACCTGCACCACCCCGACATCGTCCGCATCATCACCTACGCCGAACACCAGGCCCCCGGCCGCTCACCCGCCGGCCACCTGGTCATGGACTACATCGGCGGCCGCTCCCTGCAGCAGCTCTTCGACGCCGACGACGCCGAGCGGATCTTCCATGGCCTCCCCCGCCTCGACCACGTCCTCACCTACGGCTGCAAGATCCTCGGCGCCCTGCAGTACATGCACGAACGCGGGCTGCTCTACTGCGACATGAAGCCGGCCAACGTCATCCACTTCGGGCGGGCCATCAAGGTCATCGACCTCGGTGCGGTCCGCGCGATCGGCGACCGCGGCTCCGGCTACGTCTACACAGCGACCTTCGCCCCGCCCAAGGAGGAGGTCGACAGCCGCGGCTGGCACGTCGACAGCGACCTCTACACCGTCGGCATGACCCTGCAGGCCCTCGCCCGGGGCGCCGAGCCGGCCCGCGGCCTCGCCCCCGACTCCTTCCGCCGCCTCATCGACCGCGCCACCCACGCCGAACCCCGCGCCCGGTTCCGCTCGGCCGCCGAGATGTCCCGTCAACTCTGGGAAGTACTCCGCGAGTTCCGGTCGCTGCAGTTCGGCGAGCAGTTGCCCGAGAGCTCCACCCGGTTCCGTGCCACCGAGGCCAGTCTCGACGCCGGACTCGGCGCGATCCCCTCCCTGGACCACTGGACCACCCGCTCCGGCGAACTTCCCGCCGAACTGGACGTCTCGCCGCCCTCGGCCACCGAGGTCGCCGGCGCCCTGCCGGAGCCGGTCCCCGACCCCGACGACGGCGCCGCCCTGCTGCTCGACACCTTCCCGCCCGACGCCCCCGACCGGGTCGCCCGGCAGTGGCCCCGCGAATCCCGGCTCGGTACCCCCGAGACCGCGCTGTGGCTGTGCCGCGCCTACCTCAGAAAGGGCGCACAGGACGAGGCCGAGAGCTGGCTGACCGAGGCCGAGACCCTGCTCGGCGAGCGCGCCGCCGCCTACGACTGGCGCATCGCCTGGCACCGCGGCGTCCTCCATCTGAGCAAGGCCGAGGTACGGCGGGCCGGCAGCTGTTTCGAAGCCGTCTACCGGGCGCTGCCCGGCGAATACGTGCCCAAACTCGCCCTCGGCTACTGCGCCGAACACGGCGGCGACCGGCGCACGGCCCGCGCCATGCGGTTCTACGAGGCCGTGTGGGCCCGGGACTTCGCCCACACGGCGGCCGCGTTCGGCCTGGCCCGAGGCCACCTGGCCACCGGTGACCGGGACGCGGCCGTCCGCGTCCTCGACGACGTCCCCTCCACCTCCCGCCACCACGACGCCGCCCGCATCGCGGCCGTCCGCGTCCGCGCCGGCATCCTGCACGGCAGCGCCCCGTCGGTGGCCGACCTGCGGGACGCGGACCGCCGGCTGCCCGAGCTGCACCTGGACGGCGGCGCCGCCGACGGCGAGTCCCGGGCCCGGCTGGTCGCCGAGGTCCGCGAGAACCTCCTGCACTGCCGCCCGGAACAGGGCTGGGGGCCGGAGTTCCCCACCGGCGACCGGTTCGGATCCGGTGCCGAGGACCCCCTGCGCACGCTGCTGGAGCAGTCCTTCAGACAACTGGCGGCACAGGCACGCACCGCGGGCGAGCACGGCCGGCTGCTCGACCTGGCCCATGCCGTGCGGCCGATGAGCACGTTCTGAGAACTCCGGGCACAAGAGACTTCACAGGGAAGCGAGGGTGACCAAGCCATGAGTGTGGCCGAGAACGCCGAGGACATCGCGGTGACCCTCGCCGTCGGCCAGCAGAAGGAACTGCCCGCCGTGCCCACCGCGGCCGGGCAGCCCCGCGCCCGGGAGATGCACGCCATCCTGGAGATCGGGGTCAGGAGCAACGGCGCCCCGGGTGTCGTCACCGGGGCCGCCCGCGGGGCCGGGTCCGCCCTCGCCGAGGTACTGATCATCGACACCTCCCGCTCCATGCTCCACCCGGACGCCAAACTGCACGCCGCCAAGGACGCGACGGTCGCGGCTCTCCGGCTCCTTCCGGAGGGCACCGCGTTCGCGGTGCTCTCCGGCCGGTTCGACGCCACGCTGGTCCACCCCGGCCCCGGCCGTGAGGTCATGGCCGTCGCCGGGCCCGCCGAGCGCGAGGCCGCCGAACGCGCCGTGCGGATCCTGGACGCGGACGGCGGCACCGCCATCGGCCACTGGCTCGACCTGGCCCGGCGGCTGCTGAGCAAGCAGTCCGCGCCTGTCAAACACGTCCTGCTGCTCACCGACGGACGCAATGAGCACGACCACCGTGCCGCCATGCGCCTGGACACCGCCCTGGAGGCCTGTGAAGGCCGGTTCGTCTGCGACGCGTGGGGCATCGGCGACGACTGGGACGCCGACCTGCTGCTGAGCATCACCCGGCGGCTGCACGGCCGGGCCGGGGCCGTCCGCAGGGAGTCCGAACTTCCCGCCGCGTACGAGGAGTTGGTGAACGGACTGCTCGGCACGGCCGTCCCCGAGCTGCGCATCAGGCTCACCCCGACCCCCGGTACGGTGATCCGCCAGGTCAAGCAGGTCGTCCCCGGCGAACAGGAACTCCTCGCCACCGGCACCGAGTTCGGCGGGCGGGGCGCCGAGTACGTCACCCGTGCCTGGGGTGAGGAGACCCGGCACTTCCAGGTCGTGCTGACCGCCGACCCGACCGGCCGCGAGATCGGCGAGGATCTCCAGCTCGCCGCCGTCGACGTGGTCGTACCCGACTTCGGGCGTACCGTGCGGCTGCCCGCACCGCAGCCCGTCCTGGTCCGCTGGACCGACAACCCGCTGGACGCCTCCCGGCCGCATCCCGGGGTCCGCCGCCACGAGCTGTACCAGCACGCCGGCGCGGCCGTGGCCCGTGCCTACCGGGCCTGGCTGCGCCGCGCGGAGGGCAGGGCGGAGGCGGACCGGGAACTCGCCCGGGCGCTGGCGCTGGCCGGGGAACTGGGTGACGCCCAGCTGCTGGGCGCCCTGCGCCGCATCGAGGCCGCACCGGGCACGGGCCGGGTCCGTGACAGCCTCAAGGACGTCGACTGGCAGCACCTGATCCTCTCCAGCGCCATGACCACACCCCCGCAGCAGCAGGCCGCTCCACCGCCCGCCGCGCGCCCGGCGGCTCCGCGCGCCGCGGGCGCCGGCGGGCCGGCCGGTGCCGACGACCTGGTCGAGTGCCCGGACTGCAAGTGGCTCGGCCCGGCCGACTCGGTGTACTGCGGGGGCGAATGCGGACGTCTGCTCGAGGGGGCCGTGTGAGCGTCGACGTGCGAGCGCGGGCGGGTCTGGGCATGCACGCCGCCACGGGCCCCCGCGACCGGGACCCGCTGCCCCGCCTCCTCGGCCGCCTGCTCGGCGCCGGGCGGCGCCCGCCGGACCGGGGCAGTACGACCGTGTACGACCTCTCCGTGCGCCGTCGGCTGCTGCTGGCCCTGTCGGCCCTGCTGACCCTGACCCTGTTCCTCTCCTACGAAGGCGTCCACGCGGACGCCAACCCGCTGCGCACCTCCAGCGCTCCCGCCGTCGTCGCCATCGACACCGCGCTGTACGCGCTCGGAGAGGCACAGGCGAACGCGACCGGGGCGACCCCGTCGACCAGTGAGATCCAGAAGCAGATCTCGGTGGCCGCGCAGAGCCTCGCCGTGGCCGCCGCCGACGACGTGGGCGGCCCCGCCGACCGGCAGGCCCTGCAGACGGTCGCCGGACTGATCACCGGATACACCGGGATGGTCCAGCAGGCCCAACTGCAGCCCGAGAGGAGCGTGTTGCGGGACGCCTACCTGAGCTACGCGACCAGCATGCTGAAGGCCGAGGAGACCGGCATCGAGGACCGGCTGAAGCTGCTGCAGGACCAGCAGCGGGCCGTGGTCGGGCGGCAGACCTCCTTCGGGTGGCTGCTGTGGCTCGGCTGGAGCGTGGCCGCCCTGTTCGTCCTCGCCCTGGGTGCGGCCCTCCTGGAGACCCAGCTCTTCCTGCGCCGCCGCTTCCGGCGCAGGTACAACCGTCAACTCATCGCCGCGGGCGCTCTGCTGGCCGGTGGATTCGCCGTCCTCGTGCTGTTCACGGTGTGGACGCGCCAGGGCATGACGGACACGCGCGGTCTGCTCGACCGGGTGGTGGCCGGGCAGGCCGTCACGGACGCGGGGCAGCACGCCGCCTCGTATCTGGCCCACACCGGCCTGCGCGCGGCGGCCTCGGCATGGATCGTGATAGGAGGCATCGTGCTCATGGCGCTGACCGAGACGGGTCTGCGGCAGCACATCAACGACTACCGGTTCAGGCCCCGGTGAGCGCCCCCGTAAGCGGCCCCGCGGCGGCCGCCCCCGGTGCCCGGCGACGCCCCTCGCGCCGCACGGTGCGCACGGTCACCGTCGTGACGAGTTGCCTGGCCGTGCTGGCGGCGGCCTTCGTGGTGGGCGTACGCACCCTCGGACAGGAACCGACCGTCACCCTGCTGGCGAACTGGACGGGCAAGGACGCGCGGTACTTCCGCGAGGCGGTCATCGACCCCTTCGAGCGCAAGTACCACATCCACGTCGACTACCAGGGCAGCTCCGCAGAGAGTCAGGTGCTCAGCGCCGACGTCGAGGCCGGCACGCCGCCCGACGTGGTGGTGCTCACCGGCCCCGGCGAACTCGCCGCCTACGCCGGACAGAAGCAGCTCGAGCCGCTGGAGAAACTCATCCCACGGGGCGACTTCAGCGAGTCCTGGGCCATGCCTCTGAAGGGACACGTGTACTGGTTCCCGCTCAAGGCCGACCTCAAGAGCATCGTCTGGTACCCCGCGCGCACGCACCCGGGGCAACTCCAGGAGGTCGCGAAACGACCGGACCAGTGGTGCCTCGGCATGGGCTCCGGCGCCACCAGCGGCTGGCCCGGCACCGACTGGATCGAGGACATCCTGCTGCAGCAGAACGGCCCGCGGACCTACGAGCGATGGGCGCGCGGCAGCCTGCCCTGGCAGTCCAAGGAGGTGAAGCGGGCCTGGACCACCTGGGGGGACCTGGTGGGCGCCGGAGGCTCCAGGGACCTCGTCCTGCGCGCCCTGCGGACCGAGTACCAGAAGGTGTCCGAGCTGGTCACCACCAACCCGCCGCAGTGCACGCTGGAGCACCAGGCGTCCTTCATCCGCAACCTGGACCCGTGGCAGGAGGCACGCGGCCGGTACGCACCGTCGGCCCGCCTGATCCCGGGCGCCACCGAGCGGAACTCCTGGGAGGTCTCCGGCGATCTGGTCGCCCTGCTGCACGACACCCCGCAGGCGCAGGAGCTGATCAGCCACCTCGCCTCCGCCGGGGCCCAGCGGGCCTGGAGCGCCAAGGAGTCCGGCTTCTCCGTGCACGCCGGGGCGCAGCCCGCCGCCGACTCCGCCGCCGGCTGGCACCGCACGCTGGCCGACACCCTCCTGTCCCCCGAGGCGGTCCACTGCTTCGACGCCTCCGACGCGATGCCGCCCCCGGTCCGTGACGCCTTCGCCCAGGCGACCATCGACTTCCTCGCCGACCCGAGCGACAAGCACCTGGACGGCCGGCTGACGTACCTGGACACCCTCAGGAGCGACGAGCACCTGACATGGCTGCCGTCGGTGTGCGACCAGGGCTCCTGAGCGGCGCCGCCGGCGTTTGCGGCGCGGCCCCCGGCCGCCGGAGACCGGTGTGCCCCTTCGGGCGGGACACACGGGTCGGTGCATGCGTCGCTCAGGCGTGGCTCCAGGGAAGCCGCACCGTCCGTCCCTGGGCCCGTCCCGCCTCCGCGGCCGGGCGCCGGGTGGACGGGTCCAGTGCGTTGTCGCCGATCGCAGCCAGCGATGCCTCGTCGGGGGTGACGACCACGACCTCGGCACCCCGGGCGCGCAGTTCCTCGACGGCCACCTCCAACGGCTGCTCACTCGGGAAGGGATCGGCCGTCCCCATCGGCGCGAGCACCAGCACCCGGTCGGCACCGGCCGCATGGTCGACGTTGGCCATGGACCGCACTCCGCCGTCGACGTACCGGCGCCCGTCGATCGTCACCGGCGGCCACACACCCGGCACGGCACAGCTCGCGGCGACCGCGTCGACCAGGGGCACGCCGGAGTCCTTGTCGAACACCCGTGCCTCGCCGCTCTCGGCGTCCACGGCGACGACCTTCAGCGCGCGCTCGGGCCAGCCGTGGGACGGCAGCCTGGACTCGATCACCGCACGCCGCTCCGGCTCCGGCACGGTCCGCGCCGCCAGCGCCATCCGCCCGACGGCCCGCCGCATCTCGGGCACCGAGGCGGAGGCGCCCAGCGCGGCGCCGATCTCCGCGGCGAACTTCTCCAGGTCCATCTCGGCCATGATCTCGGCGGCCTGCCGGGCCGGATCCACCTGCCGGGCGTACAACTCCTCCAGCCCGAGCCCGCTGCCCACCTGTGCCGCGACGGTCGCCCCCGCGGAGGTCCCGAGCAAGAGATCCGCTCCTGTCATGCCCTGCCGGGTGTCGGCGAGCCCCGCCAGCAGCCCGGTGATCCACGCGATCCCGCCCACCCCGCCGCCGCCCAGCACCAACGCCTCGGTCATGTCAGCTCCTTGAAGTCCGTGATCCACAGGGAACGACACCGGCAGCGGCGCCCGCATTCCCGCGGTCCGCCGGACGTGCCGTGCCGGGTGCCGGCTCATAGCCTGAAGTGGATGCCGACGCCTACGCGACGGGAGGTTGGCCCATGAACCGGCGCTGGACCGCGCGTCTGGCCCTGCTGGCGGGCGCGGCGGCGGTGGCGGTGCTGCTGGTCTTCGCCGGGCTCGGCAGCGTCGTGCTCGTGGGCGTGGGCGTGGCCGGGCTGGTGCTCACCGCGGCCGGCATGTGGTGGCTGCTGACCCGCAGAGGAAGGACCAGGGCGCTGGCCGCGCTGCTGGTGATCGCCGCGCCGCTCGCCGTCCTGTGGCTGTACGCGGCCGCCGGGCTGCTGTGGGTCGTGCTGGTCTCGCTCGGACTGTGGACGCTGGCCGTCTCCGCGGGCAGGGCCGCACTCGCCGACGACACCGCACCCCGGATGCCGGAGCGCGCCGTCCGCGGGTCCCGGCGACCCTTCCTGATCATGAACCCGCGCTCCGGTGGCGGGAAGGTCGAGAAGTTCCTCCTGGCGGAGCGGGCCCGGGCCCTGGGCGCGGAGGTCGTCATGCTGGACCCGGCCCACCACCAGGACGTGGCCGAGCTGGCACGGCGGGCCGTCCGGCGGGGAGCCGACCTGCTCGGCGTCGCGGGCGGAGACGGTACGCAGGCCCTGGTCGCCGGCGTGGCCGCGGAGCACGACATCCCGTTCGTGGTGATCAGCGCGGGCACCCGCAACCACTTCGCCATGGATCTGGGCCTGGACCGGCAGGATCCCTCGACGTGCCTGGAAGCGCTGACCGACGGCGTCGAACTCCGCATCGACCTCGGGTACATCCGCGCCGGGCAGCAGCCCGCGGACAGCGGCGCGGAGCGCGTCTTCGTCAACAACGCCTCGTTCGGCGTGTACGCGGCCGTGGTGCAGAGCCCCGCCTACCGCGAGGACAAGGCCCGCACCACCCTGGAGATGCTGCCGGACCTGCTGACCCACCAGAGCGGCGCACGGCTGACGGTCCGGGCCGGTGCGCAGGTCCTGGCGGATCCCCAGGCCGTCCTGGTGAGCAACAATCCCTATCTGAGCGGCGACGCGGCGGGGCTGGGGCGCCGGGAGCGGCTGGACTCCGGCGAGCTGGGAGTGCTGGTCGTCGAGGTCGACACCGCGGCACAGGCGACGGAGCTGCTGCTGCTCGGGGAGCGCAGCCGCGGGCTCACCGCGGTCACCGCCCGCGAGGTCGTCGTCGACGCCGACGCTCCCGTCATCCCGGTCGGGGTCGACGGCGAGGCCCTGATGCTGCCCACCCCGGTCCACTGCCGGCTGGCACCCGGAGCCCTGCGCGTACGGGTGCCACGGCACCGCCCCGGGGTGCCGCGCACCGCGCCGCCGATGGACTGGCGCAGGGTACGGCGCCTGGCCCTGACGATGGGCCGGGTCGCGGCAGGACGCGAGAGCACCTGAGCGCCTGAGCGCGGTCACGGCTCATCGGCCGGCGCGGGAGGCTGCTCAACGGGTGTCCACTGCGCACCGGTGCGCAGCCTGAAGGCGGCGACGGCGGCCTCCACGGTGGGGAAGAAGTGGCCGGGGTCGATGGTGCGGGTGAGTCCGTACCGTTCGATCTTGCGCCGCACCGGGTCCTTCAGCTCCGCGAACACGAGGTGGACGTCGTCGGCGTTGAGGTCCTCGTCCAGCTCCTCCAGAACGTCGGCGGCGGTGGTGTCCACGTCGGTCACCGGCTCCGCCGCGATCAGGATCCAGCGCGGCCGCGGCTCGGCGCGCGCCAGGCGTCGTACCGCGTCGCGAAACGTCCTGGCGTTGGCGAAGAACAGCGGGGCGTCGAACCGGTAGATCACCAGGCCGGGAAGCCGCTCGGCCCCGGGGTGGGACCGCACGTCGTGATATCCCTCCAGGCCGCTCACCCGCCCCAGCACCGTGTTGTACGGCCACCACGCGCGCCGGAAGACGTCGAACACGGACAGGGCCACGGCGAGCGCGATCCCCGGCAGGACGCCGAGCAGGGCCACCCCCAGGAAGGCGGCGACCGAGAGCAGGAAATCCGTCCGGCGCTGCCGCCACAGCCGTACGACCCCCGGCAGCTCGGCCAGGGACAGCGAGGCCGTGATGACGACGGCGGCGAGAGCCGGCTGCGGAAGGTCGCGGAACATGCCCGGAGCCAGTACGAGCATGAGGACGATCAGCAGCGCTCCGACGACTCCCGTGAGCTGGCTCCTGGCGCCGGCGCGCTCGGCCACCGCCGTACGGGAGCCGCTCGTGCTGACCGGGAAGCCCTGGAAGAGACCTGCCGCGAGATTCGCGGCACCGACGCCCGCCATCTCCTGGTTGCCGCGGACCTCCTGCCCGGTGCGGGCCGCGAAGGCCGAGGAGTTGGAGATCGTGTCGGCCAGGGAGACCAGGGCGATGCCCAGCGCACCGCCGAACAGCGGCGCGAGGTCGGCGAGCCGGACGTGCGGGACGCTGAACGGCGGGAAACCCTCGGGCAGTTCGCCGACCAGGGCGACACCGTGCGCGCCCAGGTCGAAGGCCGTGGTCGCGGCGATCGCCAGCGCCACCATCACGAGCACCGCGGGGAGCTTGGGCAGCAGTCGCTGCAGCACCAGGATCAGGGCGATGCCGCCGACGCCCACCGCGGCCGCGGCCGGCACCACCGCACCCTCGGCGAGCCGGTGCACGAGGCCGGCACAGTCCCCGACCAGGTTCTCCGCCTCGACCTCGAACCCGAGCAGCTTGGGCAGCTGGCCGATCAGGATGGTGAGGGCCAGACCGTTCATGTAGCCGATCATCGTGGGTTTGGAGATCAGGTCCGCGATGAAGCCGAGCCGTGCCACCGAGCCGAGAATCATGAGCGCCGCGACCATGAGTGCGAGCACCGAGGCCAGCGCGACCGCCCGGTCGGGGTCCCCGCCGGCCGCCACCAGGGGCAGCACGGTGGCGGCGATCATCGGCCCCAGCGAGGAGTCCGGTCCGAGCACCAGGATCCGGGACGGCCCGAACACCGCGTAACCGAGCAGACAGAGGATCGTCGTGTAGAGACCGGTGATGGTCGGCAGGCCCGCCAGCTCGGCGTAGGCCATGCCCTGCGGCACCAGCAGCGTGGTGAGGACGACTCCGGCGACCAGGTCCTTCGGCAGCCACTCGCGCCGGTACGCGGACAGGGCACGGACCCCGGGAACGGCCCTGATACGGGAGGCGGCCCAGCGGCCGGCACAGGGGCCGGGACGTCCGCTCACCCGGCGCCCCTCGACCGGCGTGCCAGCAGCTTGCCCAGTTCCCACACCAGCAGCAGCGCGAGCGCGGACAGCAGTGCCCCGCCGAACTGCCGTGCGTTGATCTCGGTCGTCCCCAGGATGCGGCGGAAGCCGTCCAGCTGGGTCACCATCACGGCGAGCACGAACTGGGCGAAGGCCACCCAGTTCATCTGCTTGCTGTCGAACGTGGACGACGTCAGGACGGACTCCGTCTCGCTGCGGCATTCGAACGCGGCAACGATCAGGCAGAGCGCGAAGGCGGTGAACGCGACCGACTGACCGATGGCGACGCTGTCGAAGAGGGCCTGGCCGAGCCTGATCAGCCCGAGCAGGACCACGGTGATCGCCAGCCCGGCGAGCCCGACCGTGACCAGGACGGGCCGGGTGAGCACCGACTCCCCGCGCGGACGCGGCCTGCGGAGCATGAGCCCGGGGCTCTCCCGGTCGAAGCCGAGGGCGAAGCCGAAGGAGGCGTTGACCACGAAGTGGATCCACAGCACCTGCGGCGGGGTGAAGGGCTCGCCCGCCGCGATGTCGAGGACGGTGGCGCCGAGGAACGACAGCACGAAGGTGACCAGCAGGAGGAGGACGAACCGGATGTACTTGGTGAGGTTGTCGTAGATGGTCCGGCCCTGTTCGACGGCGTACACGATGGTCGCGAAGTTGTCGTCGGAGAGGATCATCCGGCCGGCGTTCTTCGCCACGTCCGTGCCGCTGCCCATGGCGATGCCGATGTCGGCGGCCTTGATGGCGGGCGCGTCGTTGACGCCGTCCCCGGTCATCGCCACGACGTGGCCCCTCTTCTTCAGCGTGTCGGCGAGCAGCACCTTGTGCTCCGGCGCGACCCGCCCGACGACTCCGATGCCGTCGATGCGGGCGAGTTGCTCCTCCTCGCTCAGGGCGGCGAAGTCGGCGCCGAGAACGGCCTCGCCGGGGATGCCGATCTGCCGGGCGATCGCCGCTCCGGTGGTGACGTCGTCGCCGGTCACCAGGCGGACCGTGATGTGCGCCGCCCGGGCGTCCGCGACGGCGGCCCTCGACTCCGCGCGGGGCGGATCGACCATGCCGACGAGACTGGTCACCCGCAGCTCGGTGACGTAGCCGAGCAGGTCCGCGTCCGGATCGAAGCCGGCCGGGTCCAGATCGCGGGTGGCGGCGGCCATCACCCGGAGCCCCTCGCCTCCCATGCGCTCGGTCTGTGCCGCGGCGCGGGCCCGCAGTTCGGCGTCCCACGGAACGGTCCCGCCCGCCCCGAGCGCGCTCGCCGCACGCGCTGTCACCGCGGGCGCCGCGCCCTTGACGAAGCACCGCACGACCGGCCGGCCGGCGGTGTCGACCGCCGAGTTGAAGGTGGCCATCAGCTTGTAGGCAGGGTCGAACGGCAGGGTGGCGAGCCGGGGCAGACGCTCCCGGGTGGCGTCGGTGTCCAGGCCCGCCTTGTGGGCCAGCACCAACAGCGCGCCCTCCGTCGGGTCACCGACCACCTCGCCGTCCACCAGCTTCGCGTCGCCGGCCACGACATAAGGCAGGATCGCGTCCTCGATGCCCGCGGACGAGCCCGCGGCGTGCCGGATCCTCCCCTCCAGCCCGTAGCCCGTGCCCGAGACGGTGTACCGGTCGGTGGGGGTGAGGACTTCCACGGCGGTCATCTGGTTCATCGTCAGGGTGCCGGTCTTGTCCGAGTTGATCGCCGAGGTGAACGCCAGCGTCTCGACCGACGGCAGTTCCATCACGATGGCGTTGCGTTTCGCCAGGTTGAGGCTGCCGACGGAGAGGATCGCCTGGGTCACGGTCGGCAGGGCCTCCGGGATGGCGGCGATGGCGAGCGAGACCGCACTCACGAACAGCGCGTCCCAGGCCTGGTCGCGGCTCCGTCCCAGGACGAACATCACGATCATGGTCAGCCCCGCCGCACCCGTGATCCACAGGGTCAGGGTGTCCAGCTCCCTGGTCAGGGGCGGTACTTCCTTCTCGGTCGCCGACAGCATCCCGGAGATCTTGCCCAGCTCGGTGTCCGCCCCGGTGGCGGTGATCACGAGGACACCGCTGCCGTGGGTGACCGGCGTGTTCATGAACGCCATGTCGGTCTGGTCACCGGGCGGCAGCCGGTCGCCCGGCACCGTGGCGGTGTCCTTGGCGGCCGGCACGCTCTCCCCGGTGAGCGCCGACTCGTCGATCTGCAGGGCGCTCGCCTCGATGATGCGTCCGTCCGCCGGCACCTGGTCCCCGGCGGCGATCAGCACGATGTCGCCGACCACGAGCTGTTCCGCGGGGATCTCGGCCTCCGCACCGTCCCTGCGCACCCGCGCCGTGGCCTCCAGCATCGACTTCAGCGCGTTCATCGCGCTCTCGGCCTTGCCCTCCTGACGCAGGCCGACGACCGCGTTCAGCAGGGTCAGCACGATCAGCAGGATTCCGGTGGTCCACTCCCGGACGACCATCGAGACGATCGCGGCCGCCACCAGCACGAGCTGCATGTAGCTGCGGTACTGCGCGAGGAACCGGCGCCAGGCCGGGGCCCGTCTCTCCTCGGGCAGGGCGTTCGGGCCGTGCGCGGCCCGCAGCTCGGCCGCCCGGGCCGAGGAGAGCCCGACCGCCGGATCGGCACCCAACGCGGCCACGGCCTCCGCGGCGGACCGCCCGTACCAGGCCTCCTGCGACGCCCTGGACACTGCACCCACGGAATTCGGCTGCACCGTCATGGCCCTGCCTCCGATCCGGTCCGCGCGCGTCCCGGTCCCTCAGCCTCGGCCGCGCTTCTCACCCGCCGGCCGTCCGTGGCCGGACCTGCGCCCGCCTTTCGCGGACGGATGCCGCTCCGCATAGGGATCGGCCGCGGCACCGGAGGGTGCCTCCTGCTCCAGCTCCCGGCGGGCGGCCAGCAGGTCCTGCCGCGCCTCCTCGCCCACCTCGGGGTAGCGGGGATCGATGTCCATCAGGGTGTGCGCGAGGATCGCCGCCGTGCAGATCCGTGCGAACCACTTCCGGTCCGCCGGTACGACGTACCAGGGAGCCCATGGGGTACTGGTGGCCGAGAGCATCTCGGAGAACGCCCGCTGGTAGTCGTCCCAGTACCGGCGCTCCCGGGCGTCGGCAGCGGAGAACTTCCAGTTCTTCTCCGGCAGGTCGATCCGCTTCAGGAAGCGCGTGCGCTGCTCCTCCTTGGACAGGTTCAGGAGGACCTTCACCACCGTGAACCCGTTGTCCGTGAGGTAGCGCTCCCACTCGTTCATCTCGCGGTAGCGCCGCTTCCAGACGTTCTTTCCGCGCGCCCGCTCCGGCAGCTTCTGCCGGACGAGGTTCTCGGGGTGCACGCGTACGACGAGGACCTCCTCGTAGTGGGAGCGGTTGAAGATGGCGATCTCTCCGCGTGAGGGCAGCCGCAGGGCGTAGCGCCACAGGTAGTCGTGGTCGAGTTCCTCGGTGGAGGGCACCTTGAAGCTGCTCACCTTCACGCCCTGCGGATTGACGCCGCTCATCACGTGCCGGATGGTGCCGTCCTTGCCGCCGGCGTCCAGGGCCTGCAGACACAGCAGCACGCCGTAGGTGTTCTGGGCGGCCAGCCGCTCCTGGTACTCGGCCAGCAGAGCCACCCCGGCGCGCAGCAGGTCCACCCCGTCCTGCTTCTTCAGACCGGCCTTGTAGCGGGGGTCGAAGTCCCGGGCCAGGTCCACCGCCGAACCGGGGGCCACCCGCAGCGGCTCGATGAAGTCCGCGATGCGTGCGGCTCTCTCGTCCACACGCTCATTCTCCGGTCGTGCGGGCAAGATCGCCCGCCGGGATCAGAGCCAGTCCTTCCGCTTGAAGATCACGTACAGGCTGACGCACACCACGCCCATCAGGCCGATCGCGAGCGGGTAGCCGAAACCCCAGTGCAGTTCCGGCATGTGGTCGAAGTTCATGCCGTAGATGGTCCCGACCAAGGTGGGCGCGAACAGGATCGCCGCCCAGCTGGAGATCTTCTTGACCTCCTCGTTCTGCTCGAACCCCGCTTCCGCGAGTGCCCGCATCTCCGCGTTCTGCTGCTGGGTGACCAGGGTCGCGTTGACGGTGAGGATCTCGGTGAGGGCCTGCCGGAAGCCGTCCACGCGCTCGCTGATGTGGGTGACGTGGTCGGCGACGTCACGGAGATAGCGCTGGAGTTCCTCGTCGGTCTCGTACTTGGCGAAACCCGCCATCAGACCGTGCAGCATGCCGACCAGCGGGCGGGTGGCGCGCTGGAACTCGACCATCTCGCGGGAGAGTTCGTAGATGCGGCGGGAGACCTCGGGATCGCCGCGGAAGACCTCGGTCTCGATCTCGTCGACGTCGTTCTGGACGCCGGAGACCACGGGCGCGTAGCCGTCGACGACCGCGTCGAGGATGGCGTACAGGACCGCCTCGGGGCCCAGCTTCAGCAGCTCGGGGGAGCCCTCCATACGGCGGCGGACCGCGGTCAGGTCGGGGGCCGCGCCGTGCCGGACGGTGAGGACGAAGTCGGGGCCGACGAAGACGTGCAGCTCGCCGAAGTCGACCTCCTCGGGGGCGTCCAGATAGCGGGCGGCACGCAGGACGACGAACAGCGTGTCGCCGTAGCGCTCCAGCTTCGGCCGCTGGTGGGCCTCCATCGCGTCCTCGACCGCCAGCGGGTGCAGGTCGAACTCGGCCGCCAGGGAGAGGAGTTCGGCCTCGGTGGGGCGGGCGAGGCCGATCCACGCCATGCCCGAGGGCTCCTTGCGCAGCTCGCCGAAGGTCTCGGCGAGACCGGCGGGGGAGGAGACCCGGACGCCGTCGCGGTACAGGGCCGCCTGGACGATGCTCGCCGGCTCGGCCGGCTCGGGGGCGGCCGTGGGTGCTTCGACGGCGGGGGCGGCGGTGACGGCACGGCGCCAGACCGACCTCCGGCCGCCGTTTCTGCCGTGGGGTCGATCGGACATCGGCTGCCTCTCCGTCGAGCCTGCGTACGGCGTGATCGAAGCGGGGTACGTGCAGGATAGCGGTGGCCTCCGGTTCCGGGTGCCCGGAACCGGTCCCTGGTTCGGCGAGAGTTGCGGACAGAAGGTGTCCGCAAGGGGCGTTAGCGTGCGAGCATGACAAAGAGCAGCGCAGCGCGGGCCCCCCTCCTGGACACCCGCGCCCTGAACCGCGCCACCCTGGACCGACAGCTCCTGCTGTGCCGCTCCGCGCTGTCCGCCGCGGACGCGGTACGGCACCTCCTCGGCCTCCAGGCACAGAACGTCAAGCCCCCGTACTACGCCCTCGCCGCCCGGCTGCACGGTTTCGCCCCGGAGCAGTTGTCCGCGCTCATGGCCGCCCGGGAGACGGTCCGCATCGTCACCCTCCGCTCGACCATCCACACCCACACCGCCGCGGACTGTCTGACCCTGCGGCCGCTCGTCCAGGCCGCCCGGGACCGGGAGCTGACGAACTTCCGCAAGGGCCTCGACGGCGTCGACCTGGACCGGCTGGCCGCACTCGCCCGCGACCTGGTGGAGGCCGAGCCCCGCACCATGGCCCAGCTGCGTGAGGCGCTCGGCGCCGAGTGGCCGGACGCCGACCCGCAGTCCCTCGGCGTCGCCGCCCGCTGCCGGCTGCCCCTGGTCCAGGTGACCCCGCGCGGCCTGTGGGGTCGCAGCGGGCAGGTCGCCCTGACCACCGCCGAGCACTGGCTGGGCCGCCCGGCCGAGCCCGCTCCCGCGCCCGATGCCGTGGTCCTGCGCTACCTGGCCGCCTTCGGCCCCGCCTCGGTCAAGGACATGCAGACCTGGGCCGGACTAACGCGGCTGCGGGACGCCTTCGAGCGTCTGCGCCCCCGGCTGCTCACCTTCCGGGACGCGCACGGGGTCGAACTGTTCGACCTCCCCGACGCGCCCCGGCCCGATCCCCGCACCCCGGCCCCGCCCCGCTTCCTCCCGGAGTTCGACAACCTCCTCCTCGCCCACGCCGACCGCACCCGCGTCGTACCCGCCGAGTACCGGGGCCGCAGCTGGCAGGGCAACCAGGCCCACTGCACCCTCCTGGTCGACGGATTCCTGGCCGGAGTGTGGAAGCTGGACGGCGCCGCTCTGGTCGTCGAGCCGTTCGGGAGGCTGACGAAGGCACAGCGGGAGGAGGTGACCGCGGAGGGCGCGCGGATGCTGGAGACGATGCACCCCGGGGCGTCGTACGACATACGGTTCGCCGCGGTCGTACGACGCTGAGCCGCCCCCCGGACGGCTCGGCGTCGTACGCATATGGATAGGGAGGCGCTGCGGGCCGCTCGTGGTGGCCCGCAGCGCCCCCCTGGCATCTACCTGAGGGATGCTCAGGTGTTCTTCTTCCGGGTTACGAGTTGACCTGCGCGGTCACCAGGTTCGAGAAGGTGGTCAGCCGGGTGTACACACCCGGGTAACCGGCCTCCGCGCACCCCTCGCCCCAGGAAGTGATCCCTGCCAGGACGCCCCCGATGAGCAGGGGACCGCCGCTGTCGCCCTGGCAGGTGTCAACGCCGCCGGAGGTGTATCCGGCGCAAACCATGTCGGTCTGGACGAAGTCCGAACCGTAGGAGCTCTTGCAGCTGGAGTCGGACACCGTCGGGACGGTCGCGGTCCGCAGCTGGTTGGAGGAGCTGCCACTCTCCGAGGTGGTGCCCCAGCCCAGGATCCGGGCCGTGGTGCCGGCCGCGTAGACACCCGTCTGGGAGGAGGAGACGTACGACGCCTTCGTGTACGGCATCGACGTCGACAAAGTCAGTACGGCCACGTCGTCGCCGTTGGTGGCGTCGGTGTAGTCCGGGTTGATCCAGATCTTGCTCACCCGGCTGACCGTGCCGTTGGTGCCGTTCAGATAGGTCCGGCCGCCGACCACGCGGACACTGCTGGTCGTCTCGCCGACCATGCAGTGCGCGGCTGTCACGACCTTCTTGGCGGCCACCAGGGTGCCGCCGCAGAACTGGTTACCGGAGGCGTCGGTGATCTGCATCATGAAGGGGTACGCCGTCGTGGTGGTGGTCGTACCGCCCACGATGGGCTGGGGTGCGGCGGTCGCGGTGGGGGAGGCGATCAGCGCGGTGGCTGCGGCGGCGGCGGTGGCCACCAGGGTCGCGGCGGTCTTTCTGGCACGTCTGAGCCCGAACATGAGTCTCCTCAGTGGCATTGCCGGTGGGGGGTCGCGCGGGTGTGGGGGAGTGCACGGGGGTCGCGGGACCGACCCCCGTGTGCCCGGGCGAGCGGCACGCCCTTTACGCTAGGACCCGGATCCCTCGGCTCCCAATGAGGGAACCCCCTAGGGGGTTGGGTGAGGGAAAACCCTCGGTCCGGCTCAGTTAACCTGGCGTGCCGTCACTTCGCGCGCCGCGCGGCCGCCAAACGGACGATGTCCACGCGCGATCGGATCCCCAGCTTGCGGTAGACCCGGGTCAGCGTCGCCTCGACCGTCTTCACACTGACGAACAGCCGCGCGGCTATCTCCCTGTTGGTGGCGCCCTCCATGACGAGTGCGGCGACCTGACGCTCCATCGAGGCCAGCACCGCCAGCGCGTCCAGGGCGTCCGGCACCGTGAGGTCCGGCTCGGGCTCCGGGGTGGTGAGGGCTTCGTCCACCTGGCGCAACCACGGCAGAGCACGGCAGCGGCGGAACAGCCGGGTGGCCTCGTCGTACGCCGTCGTCCTGCGCTGGCCGGTCTCGGGGGGCCGGGTGCGCAGCTGGGCCAGCGCGAACGCGGCCCGGGCCTCCTCCAGCCCGTAGCCGAGCTTCGCGAGCCGGTCCTGAGCGGACGTCAGCTGCGCGACAGCGGCCTCCTGGTCGCCGCCCGCGGCGCGCACCAGCGCCTCCGCACGGTCGAGCACCGCGAGCACACTGTCCCGGCCGAGCCTGAGCGCGTGCTCGCGGCTGGTGTCGATGACGTCCTGCGCCTCGGCCGGCTCACCGATGCGCACCAGTGCCTCGGCGAGGTCGCCGTGCCAGCGGCCGCGCGCCGGGTCGGTGATGCCGAGGCCCAGCTCTAGGCGGCGCACCCGGCGCAGCGAGCGGACCGTGCCCGCCGGGTCGCCGGCCACCAACTGGGCGTACCCGAGGGCGCCCAGGGCCCTGGACAGGTACATCTGGTCGCCGTCCTCCTCGGCGTGCTCCACCGCTTCCCGGGCCAGGGCCAGCGCGCGGTCCACGTCCCCGCCGGAGGCCTCCGCGAGCGAGGTGAGCATCGCCGAGGCGGTCTCGCCGATGCCGGAGTCCCGCGCGAGCCGGAGGCTGTCGCGGGCCAGTTCGAGGGCGCGGCCGCAGTGCCCGGCGCGCAGCTCGGTCTCGGCGAGGCCGCGCAGGAAGTGCACCTCGCTCTCCACCGAGCCGCGGCGGCGCACCTCGCGCAGCAGGGCGGTGACCGTCGCCCGGGCCTCGGCCAGCTGGTCGCCCATGACCAGCCAGCGGAACCGGGCGCTGCCCGCGCCGTTGTGGTGGCAGGCCACCCTCGGGTCCTGGGGCTCCTTCAGGGCGCGTTTGATGGTCCGGGGAGCCTCCGGATGGCCCATCAGGGTCTCGGTCTGCGCCTGGAAGGCGAGGGAGAGCAGTTCGGTGCGCCGGTCGGCGCCGCGCTCGGCCAGCTCGGCGGCGTGCGCGGCCGCCTCCCGGGCCTCGGTGAAGTCGCCCTCGACGATCAGTGCGCGCCACGCCAGCTGGTAGTGGACCAGGGCCAGCAGCCGCGGATCGTCGCCGGCGTCGGCGAGGGCCTGCGGGAAGACGGCGTCGACCTCCGCCATGGTGTGGCCGGCGGTGTCGATGACGATGATCCAGGCCCGCACCCGGTCCGCGGGCACCGTGACCCGGGTGAGCACCTCGCGGGCGATGTCCCGGGCCAGATCGACCTCGCCCGCGGTGATCGCGTCCTCGGCGGCCTGCAGCCGCCGCTCGTCGGCGCCGGGCACGCTGTCGGCGGGAGTGTGCCGGGCGGCCAGGAGCCCCAGCTGGGCGGCGACCGACGGGGCGCCCCGGTCCCGGGCGAGGGCCGCGGCCTCGGCGAGCCGGGCGGCCACCTCGGGGTCGGTGCCGGTGGTGGCGAGGGCCAGGTGCCGGGCCCGTTCGATCGGGTCGGAGGCCGCGGTGGACAGTGCCGCGTGCGCGGCCCGCCGTTCCTGTGCGGGCGTCTCCGCGTACAGCGCGGCGGAGATGAGCGGGTGCGCGAACCGTACGGCCGGCGCCTCCTGCTCGGTGGCCAGCAGTCCGAGTTCGGCGGCCTGGGCACACTCGGCCTCGGCGTTCTCCCGGCCGGCCGCGTGCAGCAGCGCCGGGGTGGGGCGGGCGCCGGCGCTGGCCACCAGCAGCGTGCGGCGGGCCTCGACCGACAGCATGTCCAGGCGGCTGAGCACCAGGGCGCGCAGCGAGGTCGGCACCGGCAGCGGCTCGCCGGGCCGGGGCGGGGTGGGGCTCTCGGCGAGGGCGCGGCCGAGTTCCAGCGCGAACAGCGGGTTGCCGCCACTGGTGCGGTGGATCTCGCGGACCGTGGAGCGCGACAGGCAGCCGTGACCGCGGTGGTCGAGCAGCTGCGCCACCTGGGTGCGGGTGAGCGGGCCGAGCCGGACGGCGACCGTGTCCGGAGGGCAGGCGCGCAGATGACGGTCGTACTCCTGGCTCTCCTGGCCCTCCGTGCGCACCGCGCACAGCAGTTGTACCGGGGTGCCTTCGAGGCGGCGGGCGGCGAAGCCGAGCAGTTCGGCGCTGGCCGGATCCAGCCACTGCAGGTCGTCGGCGACGACGAGGACCGGTCCGCGCGCGGCGAGCGCGCGCAGCGCGGAGAGCACCGCGAGGCGCAGCGCGAGTCCGTCGCGCTGGAGGCTGGACTCGCCGCGTCCGGTGAGCGCCGACTCCAGGGCCGTGCGCTGGGCGGCGGGCAGCCGGGGGGAGACGTCGTCGAGGACCAGGCCGAGGAGGTCGGCGAGGGCCAGGAAGGGAAGGTGGGATTCGGACTCCGTGGCGGAGCAGCGCAAGACGGTGCGTGCGGTGGCGCCGTATTCCTCGGCCAATGCCCGCAGGACGGTGGATTTCCCTATTCCGGCGGGGCCGTGCAGCAGCACACTGCCGCCCGAGGCGAGTTGGTCACGGGCCGTCGCGAACAGCTGCTCGCGGCCGATCAGCAGGTCGGGGTGGCATCGGGCAGGCTCCTGGAAGTCCCGTCGCACGGTCACCGCTCCCCTCCTGAGTCGTGTCCGGGCCAAATTCTAGGCAACGATCCTTGAAATTCGGACGGAAGCCGTGGTGAGGGAAATAACAAACGGTCACGCATAGGGAAATTCAAAGCGACGCTGTATGAATGGGCAAGTTTCCTTACGGCTGCTGCGGAGGGCCTCTCGAGAGGCCGTCCCGCCTACGGCAGCAGGCCCGCCCGGCGTGCCGCGGTCACCGCCTCCCCTCGTGTGTGTGCGCCCAGCTTGCGCATCGCCGAGCGCAGATACCCCTTCACCGTCTCCGGGCGCAGACCCAGCCGTTCTGCCACGGCCGCGTTCGTGGCACCCGCTGCCACCCAGGACAGCACGTCCAGCTCACGTGGCGCCAGGGTCGCGCCCGCGACGGGGTGCGAAACCGTCAGCAGCCCGCAGGCGGCGAGCAGTTCGGCCCGCAGGTCCGGATCGGCGATCCGGGGCGCGAGCGCCCGCAGCGCCGCATGGGCCTCGCGCACCTGCTCCCAGGCCGCACCCGGGCCCCGGGGACCGCCGGCGGGCTCCGGCCGTGCCGCCGCCAGCAACCCCCGCGCCTCGTCCCTCGCCACCAGCGCCTGTTCCACGTCCCGCGCCGCCTCCACCGCCGCGCCCAGGGTGCGATCGCCCAGCGGCTGGGCCGAGCGCAGCGCGCCGTACAGCACCCCGCGCACCCGCCGCCGCACCACCACCGGTACCGCGAGCACCGAGCGGATGCCCTCGGCGGCCACCGGGACGTCGTACTCGTGGGTGATCTGCCGCGAGCTGGAATAGTCCGTGACCGCGACCGGCCGGGCCAGCGCGACCGCCTTGCCGCCCAGCCCGTTGCCTGAGGTCACGGCCAGGGAGCTGAGGGCGGCGGTGGTGGTGCCGCTCAGTTCGCTGATGCGGATCCGCGGACGGCCGGATTCGACCAGCCCGCCGAAGGCGACCGGGAGCCCTGTGCCGCGCCGCAGCCGGACCAGCGCACCGCGTATCTCCACCGCCGCCACGGCCTCTGCTGCCACCTCATCGCTCCTTCGACGCGGTCACGGGGGGACCACACCCCCGTTCGGGGGTAGTGAGACCAGCATCACGGATTAGACGATGCCAGAGAGCCGCCCGGCAATGGTCCGGAATCTAGGAGGACGCAGATGACGACGGCGACCGAGGGCTTCAGGAGCGCCAGGGACTTCCTGCTGGAGCACCGCGAGGACTACACCCGCGCCTACGAGGGCTTCGCCTGGCCGCGGCCCGAGCACTTCAACTGGGCGCTGGACTGGTTCGATGTGATCGCCGCCGGCAACGACCGGACCGCCCTGCACATCGTCGAGGAGGACGGCACCGAGTCCCGGCTGTCCTTCGCCGAGATGGCAGAACGCTCGAACCGGGTCGCGAACCATCTGCGCGCGCGGGGCGTCGCCGCCGAGGACCGCATCCTCGTCATGCTCGGCAACCAGACCGAGCTGTGGGAGACCGCGCTGGCCGCGATGAAGCTGCGCGCGGTCGTCATCCCGGCCACCCCGCTGCTGGGCCCCGCCGACCTGAACGACCGGGTCGAACGAGGCCGGGTCAAGCATGTGCTGGTACGGGCCGAGGACACCGCCAAGTTCGCGGACGTGCCCGGCGCCTACACCCGGATCACGGTCGGCGGGCCGCCGCAGGAGGGCTGGGAGGCGTACGAGGACGCGTACAGCGCCCCCGCCGAGTTCGTCGCCGACGGTCCCACCCTGGCCGACGACCCGCTGATGCTGTACTTCACCTCCGGTACGACCGCCCGCCCCAAGCTGGTCGAGCACACCCACACCTCGTACCCCATCGGGCACCTGGCCACCATGTACTGGATCGGTCTCAGGCCCGGCGACGTGCACCTGAACATCTCCTCGCCCGGCTGGGCCAAGCACGCCTGGTCCAACCTGTTCGCCCCGTGGAACGCCGAGGCGACCGTCTTCATCCACAACTACACGCGCTTCGACGCGGGCCGGCTGATGGCCGAGATGGACCGGGCCGGGGTGACCACCTTCTGCGCCCCGCCGACCGTGTGGCGCATGCTCATCCAGGCCGACCTGAGCCGGCTCGCCACCCGGCCCCGCGAGGTCGTCGCCGCCGGCGAACCGCTCAACCCCGAGGTCATCGAGCAGGTCCGCCGGGCCTGGGGTGTCACCATCCGGGACGGATTCGGGCAGACCGAGACGGCCGTCCAGGTCTCCAACAGCCCCGGCCAGCCCCTGAAGACCGGCTCCATGGGCCGGCCGAGCCCGGGCTACCGCGTCGAACTCCTCGACCCGGTCTCCGGCGCCCCAGGCGCCGACGAGGGCGAGATCGCCCTCGACCTCTCCGTGCTCCCCGTGGGCGTGATGACCGGCTACCACGGCGACCCCGACCGCACGGCCGAGGCCATGGCCGGCGGCTACTACCGCACGGGCGACATCGCCTCCCGCGACGAGGACGGCTATCTGACGTACATCGGCCGTGCCGACGACGTCTTCAAGGCCTCCGACTACAAGATCAGCCCGTTCGAGCTGGAGAGCGCGCTGCTGGAGCACGAGGCGGTCGCCGAGGCGGCCGTCGTGCCCGCACCCGACGAGCTGCGCCTCGCGGTCCCGAAGGCGTACGTCGTCCTCGCCGAGGGCTGGGAGCCCGGACCCGGCACCGCGAAGGTCGTCTTCGAGCACTCCCGCGAGGTGCTTGCCCCCTACAAGCGCATCCGCCGCCTGGAGTTCGGCGCCCTGCCCAAGACCGTCTCCGGCAAGATCCGCCGGATCGAGCTGCGCGAGGCCACGGCCGCGGGCTCCGCCGCCGAGTACCGCGAGGAGGACTTCCGGTGACCGAACCGTCGTACACGCACGGGACGAGCGCGACGACCCTGCTCGGCGACACGATCGGCGCGAACCTGGACCGGGCGGTCGCCGCCTGGCCCGACCGTGAGGCGCTCGTCGACGTGCCGTCCGGACGTCGCTGGACCTACTCCCGATTCGGCGCGGACGTCGATCGGCTGGCCTGCGCGCTGCTGGGGTCCGGGGTCGCCAAGGGGGACCGGGTCGGGATCTGGGCGGTCAACTGCGCCGAGTGGGTGCTCGTCCAGTACGCCACCGCCCGCATCGGCGCGATCATGGTCAACATCAACCCCGCCTACCGCACCCACGAGGTCGAGTACGTCCTCCGCCAGGCGGGGATCTCCCTCCTCTTCGCCTCGCTCAGTCACCGGACCAGTGACTACCGTGCGATGGTCGAGCAAGTGCGGGGGAACTGCCCGCAGCTGCGGGAAGTCGTGTACATCGGGGACCCGAGCTGGGAGACGCTGCTCGGGCGCGGGACGCCCGACCTGCACGAGGACCGCCGGGTGCGCGGGAGCGAGCTGTCCTGCGACGACCCCATCAACATCCAGTACACCTCGGGGACGACGGGCTTCCCGAAGGGAGCCACCCTCTCCCACCACAACATCCTCAACAACGGCTACTTCGTCGGCGAGTCGATCGCGTACGACGAGCAGGACCGGATCTGCATCCCCGTCCCCTTCTACCACTGCTTCGGCATGGTCATGGGGAACCTGGCGGCGACCTCGCACGGCGCCTGCATGGTCATCCCGGCACCCTCCTTCGACCCGAAGGCCACCCTGGAGGCCGTCCAGCAGGAGCGCTGCACGTCCCTGTACGG
This sequence comes from Streptomyces sp. NPDC101151, assembly GCF_044768335.1. NCBI lineage: Bacteria > Bacillati > Actinomycetota > Actinomycetes > Kitasatosporales > Streptomycetaceae > Streptomyces > Streptomyces sp. NPDC101151. The sequence goes on from NZ_JBIWPP010000004.1 coordinate 533,900, forward strand.
CGTCCCGACCATGTTCATCGCCGAACTGAACCTGCCGGACTTCGCCGGCTACGACCTGACCTCCCTGCGCACCGGGATCATGGCGGGTTCGCCCTGCCCGGTGGAGGTGATGAAGCGGGTGGTCGCCGAGATGCACATGGAGGAGGTCTCCATCTGCTACGGCATGACCGAGACCTCGCCGGTCTCCCTGCAGACCCGTATCGAGGACGACCTGGAGCACCGCACGGGCACGGTCGGCCGGGTGCTGCCGCACATCGAGGTGAAGATCGTCGATCCGGCGGACGGCACGACCCGGGCCCGGGGTCTTCCCGGCGAGCTGTGCACCCGCGGCTACAGCGTGATGCTCGGCTACTGGAACGAGCCCGAGAAGACCGCGGAGGCCATCGACCCCGGCCGCTGGATGCACACCGGGGACCTCGCGGTCATGCGCGAGGACGGCTATGTCGAGATCGTCGGCCGGATCAAGGACATGATCATCCGGGGCGGCGAGAACATCTACCCGCGCGAGATCGAGGAGTTCCTCTACGCGCATCCCGGGATCCGGGACGTCCAGGTCGTCGGGGTGCCGCACGAGAAGTACGGCGAGGAGGTCCTGGCCTGTGTGATCCCGCAGGACACGGCCGATCCGCTCACCCTGGAGGACCTGCGGGCCTTCTGCCAGGGACGGCTCGCCCACTACAAGATCCCGAGCCGGCTGCAGATCCTCGACTCCTTCCCGATGACGGTGTCCGGGAAGGTGCGGAAGGTGGAGCTGCGGGAGCGGTACGGCGTCTGACGGGTCAGGCCGCGCCCGACTCGGCGAGTTCCCGCCCCGGGGCGTTCACCGGGGTCGGGGTGCCCGTGAGGTCGAGGACGAACAGCGGGACGCCCAGCGTGTCGGCGCGCGCTCGGGCGTCCTCGGCGTATCCGGACAGGGAGAAGTAGACACAGTTCGCGGACTCCGTCATGGCCGTCAGCCACAGGCACTCCACGTCCCGTAACGCTGCCGGGCGCACGGCCGGGTCCACCTGGGCGACCAGGCCGGGTGCGGCCAGGCCGATGCCGGACGTGGGCCGCTGGTCGGCGCGGCGGATGTCCCGGTAGCCGAGCCAGCGCAGATAGAGCGCGGTGGCGGTGACGGCATCGCGGGCCGTGCGGATGGTGACGGGCCGGAACGGGGTGCGGCAGGCGGTGGCCTTCGGGGCGGCCGCCCGCGCCGGTGCCACCGGCGGCGGAGCGTCGCTCAGCGCCAGGCGCAGGACCGTGCCGCACGGACAGCCCAGCTCCGGGTGCGGCCACTGGTTGCTGCGGCCGCAGGCGGCGCAGCGCACGGTGACCCAGTCCTCGTCCCAGGCGCGGTGCGCGAGGACGGCCGGCCCCGCCGCCCGGTCCAGCCGCAGCGCGGCCGGCCTGCCGCAGGCGCAGGGATACGGCGGCGCGGTGTAGACGTGCTCGCGCCGACAGGCCGGACAGCGCACCGGCACGCTCTCGGGCATGGCCACTCCCAGGCGTCGCATCGGAACCGTCGCGTCGGGACAGTCGCACAGGACAGCGCTGACCATCGTCCTCCTGCCGCACCCCGCTTGTCCGGCACTTGCCGTCTCTGCCGTCTTCGGCCCTCTCTTGACTGCGTCCGCCCACCCCCCTACATTGCTTCCAGATAGTAGAAATTAACTTCCGCATTGCGGAATTAGGTAACTCTGGAGACCGTGCTCACCGCGGGGCGCGACGGGAGTACGCATCCGACAGCCGAAGCAGGAGTACTCGATGGCTCGTATGACCGCTGCCCGCGCGGCAGTTGAGATCCTCAAGCGCGAGGGCGTCACCGACGCCTTCGGTGTGCCGGGCGCGGCGATCAACCCGTTCTACAAGGCGCTGAAGGAGGGCGGCGGTATCAGTCACACGCTCGCCCGCCACGTCGAGGGCGCCTCGCACATGGCCGAGGGGTACACCCGCACCAAGGCGGGCAACATCGGTGTCTGCATCGGCACCTCCGGCCCCGCCGGCACCGACATGATCACCGGTCTGTACTCGGCCATCGGGGACTCCATCCCGATCCTGTGCATCACGGGCCAGGCGCCCACCAGCGTGATCCACAAGGAGGACTTCCAGGCCGTCGACATCGCCTCGATCGCCAAGCCGGTCACCAAAATGGCGGTCACCGTCCTGGAGGCCGCGCAGGTCCCCGGCGTCTTCCAGCAGGCCTTCCACCTGATGCGCTCCAGCCGTCCCGGCCCGGTCCTGATCGACCTGCCGATCGACGTCCAGCTCACCGAGATCGAGTTCGACCCGGAGACGTACGAGCCGCTCCCGGTCTACAAGCCGGCCGCGACCCGCGCGCAGATCGAGAAGGCCATCTCCTTCCTCCTGGAGTCCGAGCGCCCGGTCATCGTCGCCGGCGGCGGCATCATCGGCGCCGACGCCTCGGACCTGCTGGTCGAGTTCGCCGAGCTGACCCGGACGCCCGTCGTCCCGACCCTGATGGGCTGGGGCACGCTCGCCGACGACCACGAGCTGAACGCCGGCATGGTCGGCGTCCAGACCTCGCACCGGTACGGCAACGCGACCTTCCTGGAGTCCGACTTCGTCCTCGGCATCGGCAACCGCTGGGCCAACCGGCACACCGGCTACAAGCTCGACGTCTACCGCCAGGGCCGCAAGTTCGTGCACGTCGACATCGAGCCCACGCAGATCGGCAAGATCTTCCCGCCGGACTACGGTGTCGTCTCGGACGCCAAGGCCGCCCTCGAGCTGTTCGTCGAGGTCGCCAAGGAACTGAAGGCCGAGGGCAGGCTGCCCGACCGCGCCGACTGGGTCGCCTCCACCCAGGAGCGCAAGGCCACGCTGCTGCGCCGTACGCACTTCGACAACGTGCCGATGAAGCCGCAGCGCGTCTACGAGGAGATGAACAAGTCCTTCGGCCCCGACACCCGGTACGTCACCACGATCGGCCTCTCCCAGATCGCGGGCGCGCAGATGCTGCACGTCTACAAGCCGCGTCACTGGATCAACTGCGGCCAGGCAGGCCCGCTCGGCTGGACCATCCCGGCCGCGATCGGCGTCGCCAAGGCCGACCCGGACGCGCCGGTCGTCGCCCTCTCCGGCGACTACGACTTCCAGTTCATGATCGAGGAGCTGGCGGTGGCCGCGCAGCACCGGATCCCCTACGTCCACGTTCTCGTGAACAACGCCTACCTGGGCCTGATCCGTCAGGCGCAGATCGGCCTGGACATCAACTTCCAGGTCAACCTGGAGTTCGAGAACATCAACGCGCCGGAGCTGGGCGTCTATGGCGTCGACCACGTCAAGGTCGTCGAGGGCCTGGGCTGCAAGGCGATCCGGGTCACCGAGCCGGACCAGCTGGGTGCCGCGTTCGAGCAGGCCAAGAAGCTGGCCGCCGAGTACCAGGTGCCGGTCGTCGTCGAGGCGATCCTGGAGCGCATCACCAACATCTCGATGAGCCGCACGATGGACATCAGCGACATCTCCGAGTTCGAGGAGCTGGCCACCGAGCCCGGCCACGCCCCGACGTCGATCAAGCCGCTGAAGGTCTGACCCGCAGCAGCACACAGGGGGGCGGCCCATCCCGGGGGGATGGGCCGCCCCTTCGGCGTGTCCGGGGGGCGCCGGCCGTCAGTCGAACCCGCCGCCGCCTCCGCCCCCGTAGTCGTGGCCGCCGCCGTGGTCGTGGCCCCCGCCGTGGTCGTGGCCCCCGCCGTGCGCGCCGCCGCCTGCATTGCGGTCGTCGCCGCCCCAGCCGGTCAGGCCCTCGTAGCCGGCGATGCCGCGGACGCCGCCGCCCCGGCCGAAGGGGAACAGGCCCTCGTCCGCGAGGGCGCCACGGCCGGTGAGCCCGGCATCGCGGGCGAACCCCGGCAGCAGCGCGGTCAGGGCCCGCTCGCCGTACAACGCGACGGCGAGCAGCACCTCCTGCTCCGCCAGGCCGTCGGGGCCGTCGGGGAGCGGACTGCGCTCGCGCAGCGCCGCCAGGTGGCGGCGGGCAGCACGGGTGCGGCCGGGCGGCAGGGCCCGCAGCAGGCCGGCCGCCGCGAGTTCGGCCCGCATCCGGGCCAGGGCCCGCCGCACCACCGCCCGGCCGGGCAGCTCCCGAGGACCGGCGGGCCGGTAGAGACCCGTGCGTACTGCCTTCTCCAGGGGATGGCGGAAGGTCACGGCGTCGCGCGTACCGCTCGTGCGCAGGGTGCCGGGCCGGCCGGCCTGGACCGCGCCGCGCAGATGCAGCCCGAGCACGGCGACGGTCACGGCCGCGCGGTCGCCGCCCCGCAGCAGAGCGACCGTGTAAGGGTCCGTCGGAATCGACGTCGTACGGTCCATGGGACACCCCCCCCCGTGCGGGACCCGCCGCCCCCGTGCCGACGGGCCCCGCGTGCCGGTGTCATTCCCGTCGGCGACGCTTGCCGAAGCCTCCCTGGTGGTGTTCAGAGGTTGATTTGAGGATTGCGCAGACGGGGTACGCCCGCTGCCGTATCCGGTGTCCTCACAACTCGTGCTCCGACAGGCCGGGCCAGTCGTCCGGCCCGCCGCCCTGCCATTCGATGAGGTCGCTCTCCTCGACCTCGATCCGGTCGAGGTCGGCCAGCCGCAGGATCTCGACGACGTCGTCCAGGTGGGAGGCGAGCCCCAGGGTCACGTCCCCCTCGGTGACCCGCCGCGAGCCGTCCAGGGCCGGAGAGTGGACCACGATGTGGGGGTACTGCGTCGGATTGCCCATGGCTTCAGCGTCCTGCGGATGCCCCGGCTGCGCACCCGGAGCCCGGACAGCACGAAAGCGCCCCCCTGACCAGGGGGACGCTTCCGTGCCGTGCGATGGCCGTCCGACGACGCGAGGCTGGGCGCGACAGGACATTCGCGCCGCCGGACGGGGTCAGGGACCTCCCGTCGGAGGTCGTGGCTGGGGACCGCGGCGGATGCGACGGAGCCGGGACCCTTCCCTCTGGTCGAGAAGGGGACTCGGAACCTTCACCACCGCACTGGCTCGCACACCGCCGCGGTCCTCGCCCTGCCCGCTGTACCGAGTGGTCACCCCTCATCCGGACCGCTCGGTTGCGGGTCGTTCGCGTCCGGGTCCCGACCTCCCCGTCGGGACCCGGACGCCGTCCGTGGCCTCAGTCCTCGCGCAGGGCGCGGACCGCCTCCTCCACGCGCTTGCCGTACTCCGGGTCGGCGGCGTGGAAGTGGGCCAGGTTCTTCTCGATCACGTCGTCGCGGGAGACCTGCGAGAGGCCGCCGGCGATGTTCGCGATCAGACGCTGCTTCTCCTCCGCGGACATCAGCCGGTACAGCTCGCCCGCCTGGTAGAAGTCGTCGTCCTTGGTGTGCAGCGGGGCCTCGTGGGTGCCGGTGTGGCCGGAGACCGCCAGCGGGGCCGCGAGCGGGCGGCCGGTCTCGGCCGGGCCGTCGTAGGAGTTCGGCTCGTAGTTCTTCGCGTGGCGGCCCTGGGCGTTGGACGCCATGAGGCCGTCGCGGCCGTAGTTCTGCGCGGTCGTCGCCTTCGGGGCGTTGACGGCCAGCTGGGTGTGGTTGACGCCCAGGCGGTAGCGGTGGGCGTCCGCGTAGGCGAACAGGCGGCCCTGGAGCATCTTGTCGGGGGAGGGGCCGATACCCGGAACGAAGTTGTTCGGGGAGAACGCGGCCTGCTCGACCTCGGCGAACACGTTGTCCGGGTTGCGGTCCAGGACCAGTCGGCCCACCCGCTGCAGCGGGTAGTCCTTGTGCGGCCACACCTTGGTCAGGTCGAACGGGTTGAAGCGGTAGTCCGCCGCCTCGGCCGCCGGCATGATCTGCGCATAGAGGGTCCAGGACGGGTGCACCCCGCGCTCGATGGCCTGCAGCAGGTCCGTCTGGTGCGAGTTGGGGTCCTTGCCCGCCAGCTCGCCGCCCTGCTCGGCGGACAGGCAGCGGATGCCCTGGTTCGTCTTGAAGTGGTACTTGACGAAGAAGGCCTCGCCCTCGGCGTTCGTCCACTGGTAGGTGTGCGAGCCGTAGCCGTTCATGTGGCGGTACGACGCCGGGATGCCGCGGTCGCCCATCAGCCAGGTCACCTGGTGCGTGGCCTCGGGGGCGTGCGCCCAGAAGTCCCACACGTTGTCCGGCTCCTGCTTGCCGGTGAACGGGTCACGCTTCTGCGAGTGGATGAAGTCCGGGAACTTGATCGGGTCCTTGATGAAGAACACCGGGGTGTTGTTGCCGACGAGGTCGTAGTTGCCCTCCTCGGTGTAGAACTTCAGCGCGAAGCCGCGCGGGTCACGGACCGCGTCCGCGCCACCGAGGGAGTCGGCGACCGTGGAGAAGCGCAGGAACACTTCGGTGCGCTTGCCGATCTGGCTCAGGAAGTCGGCGTGCGTGAAGCCGGTGACGTCGTCGGTCACCTCGAAGTGGCCGTAGGCACCGGAGCCACGGGCGTGCACCACACGCTCCGGGATGCGCTCACGGTTGAAGCGCGCGAGCTTCTCCAGGAGGTGCTGGTCCTGGAGCAGGAGCGGCCCGCCGGCGCCGGCGGAGGCGGAGTTCTGGTTGTCGGCGACCGGGGCGCCGGACTCTGTCGTGAGCACGCGCTTCGACATCGTGGACCTTCCGTGCGAGAGGGCAGCGGGAATCTGCGGAATGTTCGGCATCCTCGGAATCAGACTTCCGCTTTATGGAGCTTCCGCTTGCGTGAGCCTAGATTTCGGCAGACCACGCGTCAACATTTTGTTGAAGTGAATTCCGGGCGACGTCGCCGCCTGGGCGCGACAGGACAGGTGTCAGCGGCGGCGCCGCCCGGAAGCTCTGGGTGTGTCAGACCTGGGCGCCGGACAGGCGCTCCACGGCCCGCAGCAGGGCCGAGTGGTCCAGACCGCCGTCGCCCTGGGCGCGCAGGGAGGCGACCAGCTGGGCGACCACGGCGCCGACCGGCAGGGCGGCGCCGACGTTGCGGGCGGCGTCGGTGACGATGCCCATGTCCTTGTGGTGCAGGTCGATGCGGAAGCCCGGCTTGAAGTCGCGGTTCAGGAAGTTGTCCTTCTTGCGCGTCAGGACCGTCGAGCCCGCGAGGCCGCCGTTGAGGACGTCCAGCGCGGCCTGCAGGTCCACGCCGGACTTCTCCAGGAAGACCACGGCCTCGGCGCAGGCCTGGATGTTCACGGCGACGATCAGCTGGTTGGCGGCCTTCACCGTCTGGCCGGAGCCGTGCGGGCCGCACAGCACGATGGTCCTGCCCAGCGCGTCGAAGATCGGCTTGGCCTGGTCGAAGTCGGCCCGCTCGCCGCCGACCATGATCGACAGCACGGCCTCGATGGCGCCGGCCTCGCCGCCGGAGACCGGGGCGTCGAGGACACGGATGCCCTTCTCCCGGGCGTTCTTCGCGAGGTCCACCGAGGTCTGCGGGGTGATCGAGGACATGTCGATCAGCAGGGCGCCGGACCTGGCGTTCTCCAGGATGCCCTCGGGTCCGTAGGAGATGGCCTCGACCTGCGGGGAGGCGGGCACCATGGTGATGATCACGTCGGCGTCGCGTACGGCCTCGGCGATCGAGCCGGCCACGGTGCCGCCGGCGGCGGCCAGGCGGTCCAGCTTGTCCTGCTCCAGGGTGAAGCCGGTGACGTCGTAGCCCGCCTTGATCAGGTTCTCGGACATGGGGGAGCCCATGATGCCGAGGCCGATCCAGGAGATCTTGGGAAGGGTGCTCATGTTCGGGGTGCCTCTCTGACTGCTCTGCAAAGTCGGGGGGTTCAGCGCGCTTCGCGCGGGAGCCACTCGAAGGCCTCGGCGCTCGGGCGGTCGCCCGGCTTGTACTCCAGGCCGACCCAGCCGTCGTAACCGGCCTTCTTCAGCTGGTCGAGCAGCTCCTCCAGCGGGAGCGAGCCCGTCCCGGGGGCGCCGCGGCCCGGGTTGTCGGCGATCTGCACATGGCCGGTCTTCGGCGCGTACCGCTCGATGACCGAGGGCAGGTCCTCGCCGTTCATGGACAGGTGGTAGAGGTCCATGAGGAACCGCGCGTTGCCGAGCCCGGTCGCCGCGTTCACCTTGTCGACGACCCCGACGGCGGCCGGCGCCGACACCAGCGGGTACAGCGGCGACTCCGGCTGGTTGAGCGCCTCGACCAGCAGGATCGCGCCGATCCGGTCGGCGGCCCGGGCCGCGAGCACCAGGTTCTCCAGGGCGAGCGCGTCCTGCTCGGCCGGGTCCACGCCCTCGACGCGGTTGCCGTACAGCGCGTTGAGCGCCTTGCAGCCGAGGGAGGCGGCGAAGTCCGCGGCCACGTCGATGTTGGCGCGGAACTTCTCCGACTCCTCACCCGGGATCGACAGGGCGCCGCGGTCCGGGCCCGGCAGCCGGCCGGCGTAGAAGTTCAGCCCCGTGAGCTGGACGCCCGCGTCCTCGATCGCCTTCTTCAGGGCGTCGAGCTCGGACTGCCCGGGGGTGGGGGAGTCGACCCAGGGCCACCACAGCTCGACCGCCGTGAAGCCCGCCGCGGCGGCGGCCGCGGGGCGCTCCAGAAGCGGGAGTTCCGTGAAGAGGATCGACAGGTTGACGTTGAAGCGCTGGTCTGCGAATCCCATTCGGGTCGCGCTCCCTTCCGTGGGTCGAGATTCCGTATTGCGGAAGTTCGTTTCTGCTTAATGGAAGATTGCCGTCGGGTGTCGCCGCTTGTCAAGGGGGGTCGGTGGCAGGAGTCGGCAGGGCTGCCCGAAATTCGTGCAGCGCGTTAGGTTGTGCGCGTGCGATTGAGAGTGGAGTTCACGACCGAACCCTTCGACCTCGACAAGGCACCCGCGCACGCCGTGGTGGCGCGGGAGGTCATCGAGGGCGCCGACCTGGATGCCTTCGACGTCGGCCCGTTCGGGAACACGGCCGAAGGGGGCGCCGACAGCGTGCTGACCGCCGTGGACGCGCTGCTGCGCAAGACCCTGGAGGCCGGGGCCACCCGGATCTCGCTCCAGGTCAACGTGATCGGGGAGGGCGATAGATGACCGGCGACGAGCCCTTCATCACGGCCGTGAAGCCACTGGTCGACGCCATGGGCGGGGAGATGCTGCCGCCCGACGAGGCCGGCACCGAGGATGTCGTCCTCGCCTGGGAGGGTGTCGACGTCGTCGCCGTACGCCTGCCCCAGCTCGCCGACTCCCTCGACCACATCCTCGCCGCCATGGAGCGCAGGCGGGGCCGGCCGCTGGCCGACCTGGACCGCAAGGCCAAGCAGGAGGTCGTGCGCATACTGGAGGCGCGGGGCGCCTTCGCCGTGCGGCACGGCGTGGAGACCGTGGCGAGTGCGCTGGGCGTCAGCCGTTTCACGGTCTACAACTACCTGAACAGGGAGAAGGGCGCCTGAGTCCACGGCCGGGCGGCCCGTGGGTCCGCCCGGCTTGTTACGCGGATTTTTCAACAAAGTGTTGACGTGATGTTTCCGAGGGCGTTAGCTATCGGCAGCCCGTTCAGCACGACGGCCGTTTCCGGCCACGGAGGCTCCCGTGACTACGACTTCCACGCCCCCGGGCCTGGCCCGGTTCAACGTCCTGGAGGAGCACGCGGCCCTCGCCGCCCTTCACGAGGCGTGCGCCTCCACCGAGTGGGGCCGGCGGCTGCAGGCCGCCCGCCCGTACCCCACCGCCGACGCCCTCTACGCCGCCAGCGACGCGGCCATGGCCGAGCTGGGCACCGCGGACCTGGAAGAGGCGATGGCCGGCCACCCGCCGATCGGCCGCCCCAAGCCCGGCGACCCGACTTCCGCCCGGGAACAGCGCGGCATGGCAGGGGCCTCCGAGGAGCTCAAGGCGGAGATGCTCGAACTCAACCTGGCCTACCAGGACAGGTTCGGCCACGTCTTCCTCATCTGTGCCACCGGCCGGACCGCCGAGCAGATGCGGGACGCGGTCAGGGAGCGGATCGGCAACACGCCGCAGCACGAGCGCGAGATCGTCCGCACCGAGCTGGGCAAGATCAACCGCATCCGACTGGCCCGACTCGTCGAAGAGGACGCCTGAGACCATGAGCACCAGCACCACAGCCTCCGTGTCCACACACATCCTGGACACCTCCGTCGGCCGCCCCGCCGAGGGCGTCGCTGTCCACCTCTTTGCCCGTAGCGGCGGGGATGCGGACTGGCAGGCGCTCGGCGGTTCCGCGACCGACGCCGACGGCCGGTGCAAGGACCTTCCGGACCTGCCGGAGGGGACGACACACGTACGGCTCGACTTCGCCGTCGAGTCGTATTTCGAGAAGAAGCAAGCCGATGCGCAGCAGGACGCCCCCGCGAATCGGGACAGCGGTGCCGTGTTCTTCCCCGAGGTGGCGATCACTTTCGCCGTGAACGCCGGGGAGCATTACCACGTGCCGCTGCTGCTCAACCCGTTCGGCTACTCCGTTTACCGAGGGAGCTAGCTAAATGCCCACCATCCTGGGACAGAACCAGTACGGCAAGGCCGAGAACCGAGTCGTAAAGATCACGCGGGACGGCGCCACCCACCACATCAAGGACCTCAACGTCTCCGTGGCGCTGAGCGGCGACATGGAGGAGGTCCACTACTCCGGCTCCAACGCCAACGTCCTGCCGACCGACACCACCAAGAACACGGTGTACGCGTTCGCCAAGGAGCACGGCATCGAGTCCGCCGAGCAGTTCGGCATCCACCTCGCCCGTCACTTCGTGACCTCGCAGGAGCCGATCAAGACCGCTCGGATCCGCATCGAGGAGTACGCCTGGGAGCGGATCGAGACCTCCGACGCCAACTCCAAGTTCATCGGCGCCGACGAGGTCAAGCACTCCTTCGTCCGCAAGGGCCAGGAGACCCGCGTCACCCAGATCACCTACGACGGTGAGAAGTGGGAGGTCATCTCCGGCCTGAAGGACCTGGTCGTGATGAACTCGACGAACTCCGAGTTCTGGGGCTACGTCAAGGACAAGTACACGACCCTCCAGGAGGCGTACGACCGCATCCTGGCCACCCAGGTCTCCGGCCGCTGGCGGTTCAACTGGACCGACGACGAGCAGAAGATGCCCAACTGGGAGAAGTCCTACGAGCAGACCAAGAAGCACATGCTCCAGGCCTTCGCCGAGACCTACTCCCTCTCCCTGCAGCAGACGCTGTACCAGATGGGTTCGCGCATCATCAACAACCGCAGCGAGATCGACGAGGTCCGCTTCTCCCTGCCGAACAAGCACCACTTCCTGGTCGACCTGGAGCCCTTCGGGCTGAAGAACGACAACGAGGTCTACTTCGCCGCCGACCGGCCCTACGGCCTGATCGAGGCGACCATTCTCAGGGACGGTTGCGAGCCGAAGATCCCGGTGGACCTCACCAACCTCTGAGCAACCCTCTCGCGGCACCCGTGACCGGGGAACCGTATTCCCCGGTCACGGCACTCAAATCTCCTAGGGTCCTGCCGTGCCCTCCCACTTCGGTCCACTGAGCGAAAAGGACGAATCATGGCAGCAGCCCAGCGCATCGTCATCGAGAACTGTTCGATCGCGACGGTCGACGCCGCCGACACCGAGTACGCCTCCGGGTACCTGGTCATCGCCGGCAACCGTATCGAGGCGCTCGGCGCGGGCAAGGCCCCCGAGAACCTGGAGAACGTCGTACGCCGTATCGACGCCACCGGGCACCTCGTGACCCCCGGCCTGATCAACACCCACCACCACTTCTACCAGTGGATCACCCGGGGTCTGGCGACGGACCACAACCTCTTCAACTGGCTGGTCGCCCTCTACCCCACCTGGGCGCGCATCGACGAGCCGATGGTGTACGCGGCGGCCCAGGGCTCGCTCGCGATGATGGCCCGCGGTGGCGTCACCACCGCCATGGACCACCACTACGTCTTCCCGCAGGGCTCCGGCGACCTGTCCGGCGCGATCATCCGCGCCGCCCGCGAGATGGGTGTCCGCTTCACCCTGGCCCGCGGCTCCATGGACCGCAGCGAGAAGGACGGGGGTCTGCCCCCGGACTTCGCCGTGGAGACCCTCGAGGGCGCGCTGGCCGGCACCGAGGCGACCGTCAAGGAGCACCACGACGCCTCCTTCGACGCGATGACCCAGGTCGCCGTCGCCCCCTGCTCCCCCTTCTCCGTCTCCACCGAACTGCTCAAGCAGGGCGCCGAGCTGGCCCGTCGTCTGGGCGTACGGCTGCACACCCACGGTTCGGAGACCGTGGAGGAGGAGAAGTTCTGCCACGAGCTGTTCGGCATGGGCCCGACCGACTACTTCGAGTCCACCGGCTGGCTGGGCGAGGACGTGTGGATGGCGCACTGCGTCCACATGAACGACTCCGACATCGCCGCCTTCGGCCGGACGAAGACCGGTGTGGCGCACTGCCCGTCCTCCAACGCCCGTCTCGCCGCCGGCATCGCCCGGGTCCCGGACATGCTGGCGGCCGGTGTCCCGGTCGGCCTCGGCGTCGACGGCACCGCCTCCAACGAGTCCGGCGAACTCCACACCGAGCTGCGCAACGCCCTGCTGATCAACCGTCTCGGCGCCCACCGCGAGGCCGCGCTGAACGCCCGTCAGGCGCTGCGCCTCGGCACCCACGGCGGCGCCCGGGTGCTCGGCCGTGCGGCCGAGACCGGCTCGCTGGAGGCCGGCAAGCTGGCCGACCTGGTGCTGTGGAAGCTGGACACCCTCGCCCACGCCTCCATCGCCGACCCGGTGACCGCGCTGGTCTTCGGAGCGGCGGCCCCGGTCACCGCCTCCTTCGTCAACGGACGTCAGATCGTCGAGCACGGCCGCCTGCTGACCGTCGACGAGGACACCATCGCCCGCTCCACGCGGGACGAGGCCCAGCGCCTGGCGCGCATCGCCGCCCAGGGCTGAGCCACCGCCGGACTCCGGCCGGGAGGGACGGCTCCCGGCCGGTAGCCGTGGACCCGAGCGGGGTCCATGGCGGCCGTCTCCGGGGCGCGCGCTCATGCGCGCGCCCCGGAACGGTCACCGTTCCCCTCCCGGGGACGGCCCGTCCGGGTCCCGCACGACCACACGCATCACCTCCATGAAACCCACGTCGAGGCCGACGTGTTAACCGCTCGGAGGAGCCGCCGTGACTGCCGCCCGCACAGTCGACGAGACCCACCCCGTCGACGAGAAACTCCCCGCCCTGAAGATGGCGACCACTGGCCTGCAGCATGTGGCAGCCATGTACGCGGGAGTCGTAGCCCCACCCCTGATCGTCGGCGCGGCCATCGGTCTGTCCGGTGCCGAACTCACCTTCCTCACCGGCGCCTGCCTCTTCACCGCAGGCCTCGCCACCTTCCTCCAGACCCTCGGCCTCTGGAAGATCGGCGCCCGGCTTCCGTTCGTCAACGGTGTGACCTTCGCCGGTGTCGCGCCGATGACCGCGATCGTCGCCTCCGCGCACGACAAGTCCGACGCCCTGCCGATCATCTACGGCGCGGTCATCGTCGCCGGCGTCCTCGGCTTCCTGGCGGCCCCCTTCTTCAGCAAGGCCGTCCGCTTCTTCCCTCCGGTCGTCACCGGCTCCGTGATCACCCTCATAGGCGTGTCCCTGCTCCCGGTCGCCTTCGGCTGGGCCCAGGGTCCCAACCCCGCAGCGCACGACTACGGTTCGGGCACCAATCTGGGCCTCGCGGCGGCCACCCTCGTGATCGTCCTGCTGCTGCGCCGCTTCACCCGTGGCTTCGTCAAGCAGATCGCCGTACTCCTGGGCCTGGTCGTCGGCACGCTCGTCGCGATCCCCTTCGGCGCCACGGACTTCGGGCCGGTCGCGGACGCGGACGTGATCGGCTTCCCGGCCCCGTTCCATTTCGGCGCACCGCAGTTCCAGCTCGCCGCGATCCTGTCGATGATCGTGGTGATGGTGGTCTCGATGACCGAATCGACCGCCGACATGCTGGCCCTGGGTGAGATCGTGGAACGCCCGGCCGACGAGAAGACGATCGCCGCGGGCCTGCGCGCCGACACCCTCGGCTCCGCCCTCAGCCCTGTGTTCAACGGCTTCATGTGCAGTGCCTTCGCCCAGAACATCGGCTTGGTCGCCATGACCCGCATCCGCAGCCGCTACGTCGTCGCCACCGGTGGCGGCGTCCTGGTCCTGATGGGCCTGTGCCCGATGGCCGCCTCGCTGATCGCGGTCGTACCGCGCCCGGTGCTGGGCGGCGCCGGCGTGGTCCTGTTCGGCTCGGTGGCGGCCAGCGGCATCCAGACCCTGGTCCGGGCAGGCCTGGAGAAGGACAACAACGTCCTGATCGTCGCCGTCTCCCTGGCGGTCGGCATCATCCCGATCACGGCGCCGGACTTCTACCACGCGTTCCCGGAGACGGCGAGGATCGTCCTCGACTCGGGCATCTCCACCGGCTGCGTCACCGCGGTCCTGCTCAACCTGATCTTCAACCACCTGGGCAGGGGCCGTGAGGCGCAGGACGTGACCCATCCGATGGAAGCGGGGGAGGAACTCGCCCCCGCGCACTGAACCCGCGTGTCGATCCGGCGCGGGGGGGGGGGGCCCCCCCCCCCCCCCCCCGGGGGGGGGGGGGGGGGGGGGGCCCCCCCCCGGCCGCCCCCGGGGGGGCGGGACCCCCCGGGGGGGGGGCCACCCCCACCACCCCGCCAAACACGGGGGAAAA